>NZ_PEGG01000279.1 GCF_002737765.1 Caulobacter sp. B11
CCCCGGCGGCGATCGCCCGCATGGCCAGGAAGGCCAGCATGCCAGCCCAGTCATAGGGCGGCCGATAGCGCAGGGTCAGGGACACCGCGTCATTGTCGTCGCCGGCCTGCGCCGGGGCCTTGCGACGGCGCAGGGCCAGGGGCGGGCGGCCATACAGGCTCTGGAAGGTCTCGTTGAACCGCCGGATGCTGCCGAAGCCCGCCGCCATCGCCACCTGGGCCATCGACAGGTCGGTGTCGTGGATCAACTGCTTGGCCAGCAGCACCCGCCGGGTCTGGGCCACCCCCAGCGGCGTGGCGCCCAGATGCTGGGTGAACAGCCGCCGCAGCTGGCGGCCGCCGACCCCGAGGCGCTCGGCCAGGGTCTCGACATCGCCGTCGCCGTCCAGGGCCCCGGCCTCGATCAGGGTCAGGGCGCGCGAGACGGTGCTGGACGCGCCGTTCCAGGCCCCCAGCTGCGGCGAGGTCTCGGGCCGGCAGCGCAGGCAGGCCCGATAGCCGGCCGCCTCGGCCGAGGCGGCGCTGGGATGGAAGCTGACATTCTGGCGCATCGGCGTGCGGGCCGGACAGACCGGCCGGCAATAGATACCGGTGGTGCGCACCGCGATGAACAGCCGGCCGTCGAAGCGGGCGTCGCGGGTCTGCATGGCGCGATAACAGGCGTCAGGGTCGAGATCCATGGTCCGATCATCGGGCTTTGGAAGCTCTCCGTCTCGCGGTTTTCGGACGCGGTCGTCCATCGCCTGTGCAGCGTTCAGCCAGTCATTCTCGACAGTAAATTTCGATAAATGGTTATTTCATAGTAAGCATAATGGGCAACGTGCGTCATTGCTCCAATCAACAAATCTTGGATACAATATTGGTTGACCCGAAAGTGCGACAAAATGTCTATTCAAATCGCACGATTACATGATCCTTAACGCGATATTTGGCAAAAATATTACAAACCCGGCAGCCGAGGTGGCGCACGCTGCAGATATGTTTGGGAACGTTGGGGCGTGCCATGAAACTTCGGGTGGGACTGGCGCTGGGCGCCGTGATCGTTGCCGGCGCTGTCGGGGGGCTGGCGACCGCGCGTCAGGCGCGAGAGGCGCCGGGCGTCAGCCTGGCGCACGAGCTCGTCGCCGCCGCCAGCGCCTTCGAGACCTATAGCCGCGGGGCGGCGACGATCTCGCCGGGCTTTGACGGCGGCGCCAGCGTCGGGGCGGCTCTCGTGGCCAGCGCTGCCTATAATCCCGACCAGTTGGAGGCCGGCATGGTGGCCTATGGCGCCATCGCCGCCTTGCAGGAGCCCGCCTTCCTCGACGGCGTCCGCGACGCCGCGCTGCGCCTGCCGCGCGAGGACCTGATCGCGCGCCTGACCGAGCAGCCCGAGAGCGTCATCGAGATCGACGGCGCCGGCGCGGCCGCGTCCCGTGCCCAGTTCGCCTTGCGGCAGCGGGGCGAGCCGATCGGCGCGGTCGGCAGGGCGGTCAAGCAGGCGGCCTATGATGTTCAGCATCAGGCCTGGTCCACGGGGCTGATCGGCGACACCGCCGGACGCCTGGCGCGGGTCAAGGCCGCCGCCGCCGCCAGGTTCGTCCCCGGCGACGAGGACGCCGGACGTCTGATCCAGGCCGCGACCGCGCGTGGTGATCGTGAGCAGGGCGCCGAGGGCGCGGCCTTCACGCCGATCACGGTGCGCGCCGCCGCCCTGGCGGCCCTGGCCGTGCTGGGCGCCGCCGGTGACGACGACATGGCCCATCTGGCCCCGGTGCTGCACGAGCAGAAGGCCGGCTATTGCCTGAAGATGGCCAAGCTCAATCTCTACCAGTGCCTGGCTGTCGCCGGTCCGCACTATGAAGACGTCTTCTGTCTGGGCCAGCACGCGCTGATCGACACGGCGCAATGCGTGACCGACGCGGCAGGCGGGTCGACCGCCGCGATCGGGTTCAGCCAGGTCGCCACGGCCCCGCGCTCGAAAGGCTTCACCATCCCGGTGGCGGCGTCGGCGCGGATGGCGGATCGGCGTTGAGTGGACAAATCTATCAATAATTGAGTTCGGATAGAATGCGCCCCAAAGTAACCTAAATCTCCCTTCCCCCTTGATGGGGGAAGGGCGGGGATGGGGGTGCTGCGGCATGTCCGGCAAACCGAAACAACAGCATGCGCCAGGCGCGGTGGCGCGGGCTCGCCGACTGCGGCGAGAGATGACGGCGAGTGAAGGGCAGCTCTGGAAAGCGCTGAGGGCGCTGGACCTGCATATTCGGCGGCAGGCGCCGATCGGTCGCTATGTGGCCGATTTCATCCACCACGGGTCGCGACTGGTCATCGAGGTGGATAGCGGTTGGCATGACCTGCCGGAGGCGCGGGACCATGACGCCGCTCGCGACGCGTGGTTCCGATCTCAGGGGTATCGGGTGATGCGGGTCAGGGATCGCGAGGCGTTCGAGCAGCCCTACGACGTCGCCGAACGTGTCGCGGCGGAGATTCGGCGGTCACCCCCATCCCAACCCTTCCCCCATCAAGGGGAAGGGCTTCTTAGGGTGGTCTATGGTCTCGCCTCTAGACTAGCGGATGCCGGCGACCAGCAGCGAGGCTTCTTTTTCGGCCTTCTGCTTGTAAACCAGGTCGCCGTACTTGCCGTATTCCATGCGGGCGATGGTGCGCTGGTGCACTTCGTCCGGGCCGTCGGCCAGGCGCAGGGTGCGGATGCCGGCATAGGCCTTGGCCAGACCGAAGTCGGTGGTCACGCCGCCGCCGCCGTGGGCCTGGATGGCGTCGTCGATGATCTTCAGGGCCAGGCGCGGGGCCGCGACCTTGATCATGGCGATCTCCAGACGGGCCGACTTGTTGCCGGCCTTGTCCATCATGTCGGCGGCCTTCAGGCACAGCAGGCGACACATCTCGATGTCGATGCGGGCGTCGGCGACGCGTTCTTCCCACACCGACTGGTCGGAGATGAACTTGCCGAACGCCTTGCGGCTCATCAGGCGCTTGCACATCTTCTCCAGCGCCACTTCGGCCGTGCCGATGGTGCGCATGCAGTGGTGGATACGGCCGGGGCCAAGGCGGCCCTGGGCGATCTCGAAGCCGCGGCCTTCGCCCAGCAGCAGGGCGTCGGCGATCGGCACGCGCACGTTCTTGAGGATGACCTCGGCGTGGCCGTGCGGGGCGTCGTCATAGCCGAACACCGGCAGCATGCGGACGATCTCGATGCCGGGCGCGTCCAGCGGCACCAGGACCTGGCTCTGCTGGGCGTGACGGCTGGCGTTGTCGGGGTCGGTCTTGCCCATGACGATGGCGACCTTGCAGCGCGGATCGCCGACGCCCGAGGACCACCACTTGCGGCCGTTGATCACATAGTGGTCGCCGTCGCGCTCGATGCGGGTCTCGATATTGGTGGCGTCCGAGGAGGCCACGTCCGGCTCGGTCATCAGGAAGGCGCTGCGGATCTCGCCGTTCATCAGCGGGCGCAGCCAGCGCTCCTTCTGCTCCAGCGTGCCGTAACGCATCAGCACTTCCATGTTGCCGGTGTCGGGGGCCGAGCAGTTGAAGACTTCCGAGGCGAAGCCGACCTTGCCCAGCTGTTCGGCGATCAGGCTGTATTCCAGGTTGGTGAGCTGGATGCCCTCGAACTGGAACGTGTCGTCGACATGGGTCTGGCCGCTGTGCGGCGGCATGAAGAAGTTCCACAGGCCGGCGGCCTTGGCCTTGGCCTTCAGCTCTTCGACGACCTGGACGACTTTCCAGCGTTCCTTGCCGATCACGTTCATTTCGGCCTCGTACCGCGGGATGGCCGGGACGATGTGATCTTCCATGAACGCCGTGACGCGATCCAGGAACTGCCGTTGCTTCGGCGAGATATCGAAATCCATTGCGCTTCCCAATCCCGTTTTGTGATCGTCAAACAGTTGTTTGAACGATTTCTAGCACTGAACTTACGCTGACGGCAAGCGGGCTCGGGAGGGCCTATCGCCTGTTGATGACCTTGGCGCCCTTGGCGTCGAACCAGACGTCGCCGTCGCCGACCATGGCCATGCCTTGCCGGACGAACATCTCGTGCGGAACCGCGTTGCGCAGATCCGCGACGAAGGCCGGCGTGAAGATGCTGTCCCAGCGCGCCAGCAACTCGGCCCTGTTGCGGACGGTCCGGGGGCGGGCGCCGTTGACGAGCAGCGGATAGGACACCGCCTGGGCCGCGGCCGCGCGGTCGCCGCGCACCACCGCCTTCAGGAATCGTCCGACGCGGGCCTCGAAGACGGCGTCGGGCTCGTCGGTCATCTCCTCGTAATGTCTGGCGCGAGGCGGCCCGTCATACCCTCCCGTGAGGCCGAGCTCGACGGGCAGGGTCTTGGCGCCCTGGGTCCAGGTCCCGGCCAGGCTGGTCGAGTTGTAAAAGGTCAGGGTCTCCTTGCGTCCCGGCACGTTCGAGACGAGATGCAGCCGGAACACGCCGCCGCCCGGCTCCTGCAGGGTCAGGGTGTCACCCTCCATCCGGCCGGTCAGGGGGATGTTGATCAAGGTTCTGACGTAGAAATAGTGGCCGGAAACGAAGTCGCGATGGTCGCGTATGGTCAGCTGCATGCCGACCGGGTAGGCGCCGACCTTGCCGCTCAGGCCGTTGGTGCTCAGACC
>NZ_PEGG01000280.1 GCF_002737765.1 Caulobacter sp. B11
AGGGCCTGCGCCAGCTGGCGGCGATCAACCACGCCAAGGCCCGCGCCCTGCGCGACGCCCTGGCCGCCGTGCCGGGGTCGAGATCCTCACTCCGCGCTTCTTCAACGAGTTCGCCATCCGCCTGCCGCGCGACGCCGCCGAGGTGGTCGAGACCCTGGCCGCCAACGGCATCATCGCCGGCGTGCCCTATTCGCGCCTTGCCCCGCGGCCGGCCTCGACGACGTGCTGCTGGTGGCGGTCACCGAGACCACGCCTGACAGCGACATCGCCCTCTTTTCCAAGGCCCTGAGCAAGGTGCTGGCCCAATGAGCATGAACACCGTCGGACGGCCGACCCGTCCCCGAAGTCGTGGCCCACGACTATGTCCACCCCACCCTGACCGGGGCGCGGGCCTGTTGCAGGACGAGGCTCTGATCTTTGAACGCGACGGTTGGGACAAGACCGGCGTCGATCTGGCCGACACCGATCCCTCGCTCAGCGACGACCTCGGCGATCTGGTCCGCGCCGCGCCGATCGGCCTGCCCGGCCTGTCCGAGCCCGAGGTGGTGCGCCACTATGTGCGCCTGTCGCAGAAGAACCACGCCATCGACCTGGCCCTCTATCCGCTCGGCTCGTGCACGATGAAGCACAATCCGCGCCTCAACGAGAAGATGGCCCGCCTGCCGGGCTTCGCCGACATCCATCCGCTGCAGCCGCAGTCGACGGTGCAGGGCGCGATCGAACTGATGGACCGCCTGGCCCATTGGCTGAAGACCCTGACCGGCATGCCCGCCGTGGCCCTGCCCCCCGAGCCCCAAGGCCGGCGCCCATGGCGAGCTGTGCGGCCTGCTGACCATCCGCGCCGCCCATGAGGCGGCCGGAAACGGTCACCGCAAGACCGTCCTGGCCCCGACCAGCGCCCACGGCACCAACCCGGCCACCGCGGCCTTCTGCGGCTATACCGTGGTCGAGATCGCCCAGACCGATGACGGCCGGGTCGACCTGGCCGACCTGGAGTCCAAGCTCGGCGACCACGTGGCCGCCATCATGGTCACCAATCCCAACACCTGCGGCCTGTTCGAGCGCGACATCGTCGAGATCGCCCGCCTGACCCACGCGGCCGGAGCCTATTTCTACTGCGACGGAGCCAATTTCAACGCCATCGTCGGCCGGGTGCGGCCGGGCGACCTGGGCGTCGACGCCATGCACATCAACCTGCACAAGACCTTCTCGACGCCGCACGGCGGCGGCGGTCCGGGCGCGGGTCCGGTGGTGCTCAGCGAAGCCCTGGCGCCCTTCGCACCGACCCCCTGGGTGGTGCATCACGCCCACGGCTATGAGCTGGTCGAGCACGCCACGGGCCCCGCCGGCCAGGCCTTTGGCCGCATGAACGCCTTCCATGGCCAGATGGGCATGTTCACCCGCGCCTATGCCTACATGCTCAGCCACGGCGCCGACGGCCTGCGCCAGGTCGCCGAGGACGCCGTACTGAACGCCAACTACATCAAGGCCCGCCTCAGCGACCTGATGACGCCCGCCTTCCCGGACGGCCCCTGCATGCATGAGGCCCTGTTCGACGACAGCTGGCTGGAGGGCACCGGCGTCACCACCCTCGATTTCGCCAAGGCGATGATCGACGAGGGCTTCCACCCGATGACCATGTACTTCCCGCTGGTGGTGCACGGCGCGATGCTGATCGAGCCGACCGAAACCGAGAGCAAGCAGGAGCTGGACCGGTTCATCATCGCCCTGCGCGCCCTGGCCGTGGCGGCGAAAGCCGGCGATGTCGAACGCTTCAAGGGCGCCCCCTATCATGCGCCGCTGCGGCGTCTGGACGAAACCCTTGCGGCCAGAAAGCCACGCTTGAGGTGGAAACCTGTGGCTATCGCGCCACTGGCGGCGGAATAGGCGGCGACACCCCTATCATTGGGGGGGAGGGGCGCCTTTACGCGGGGCGCCCCGTCCTCATATCGGGCTCGTGAACCGAGAGTCGGCCTTTTGCCGGATCAAACGGCGCGCATTGTCCGTTAGCTCCTGTCATGACCTTTACCCTCCCCATGCCCTCCGTGCGCTTCTCCGCCGCCGATGAACTCACCAGGGATCTGGTGGGTCGGGGGCTGCGCATCGTGCTGGTCGTGCTCGGCCTGGTGTTCATCGCCGGCGGCGCGCTCATCGCCCCCCTGCCCGGCCCCCTGGGCCTGCCGCTGACGGTCATTGGCCTGATGCTGGTGCTGCGGAACTCGTTCAAGGCCCGCAAGCAGTTCGTCCGATTTCAGCACGCCCACCCCAAGCTGATCTTCCCGCTTCGCCGCCTGCTGCGCCGCGAGCCGGAGGTCTTTCCTGTGGCCTGGCAGCAGGTTCTGCGGGTGGAAAAGATCATCCTGCCTCCTCCGTGGCGCCGGGCCAAGCGTTGGCGTCGGGCGCTTCGGCGGCGTCGGTGACGCCGACCCTCGGCCTTCCGCGCCACGACCTTCCGGTTCGCTTCCGCCGTCGCCAGAGATTGGCGCAGTTGCTTCGGGACGGCTTCGCGCGCGCGCTGCGCATCGCGCTGATCGCCCTGGGCGGGGTCATCATCCTGGCCGGCGCGATCCTCACGCCCCTACCCGGTCATGTGGGTTTGCCGCTGCTGGTCATCGGCCTGATGATCGTCCTGCGCAATTCGTTCAGCGCCAAACGTCGGTTCATCCGCTGGCAGCGCCGTCACTCCAAGCTGGTCTTCCCGATCCGTCGCCTGATGCGTCGCGAGCCCGAAGTGATCCTGGTCTTCTGGCAACAGCTGCTACGCAGCGAAAAGCTGCTGATCCGCGGCGCCAAATGGCGGGTGCTCAAGCGCCTGCGCAAGCGCGGCAAGCGGGTTTGGCTTCGCAAGGAATAGGCCGTCGGTCGCGATGACCGACAACAAAAAAGGCGCGCTCCCAGGGGAGCGCGCCTTTTGTCATTTTGAACGGCCGATAGCCGCTATTGCAGCTTGCCGGCCATTTCGCCGATCGCGGCGTCGACCAGGGGGTCAGCGCCCTGGGCGGCCAGTCGGGCGACCAGGACCTGCTCGGTCAGGGCGGCGGCCAGATCGACGGCGGCGGCCTTGACGTCGGCCGTGGCCTGGGCCTCGGCCTGGGCGATCTTGCGTTCGGCCAGTTCGGCGCGGCGCTTGATCTGGTCGTCCAGCTTGATCTTGGCTTCGACGGCCAGGCGTTCGGCGTCCGCCTTGGCGGCGGCGAGCATGGCGACCGATTGACGCTCGGATTCCTCGCGGCTGGCGCGGATCGAGGCCAGCATGGCTTCGGCTTCAGCGCGGATCCGGGCGGCTTCGTCGAGGTTGGCCTGGATCTTGGCGGCCGTCTCGTCGAGCTTGCCGGCGATCAGCTGCGGGGCCTTGGCCCAGATGACGATCGCGATGAACAGGACCAGGCCGACGCCGACCCAGAACTCAGGGTTGGAGAGGCTCCAGAACTCGGCTTCAAAAAAGGCGGGCATCAGGCGGCTCCTCCGCGCGCGGCCAGGGCGGCCTTCATGTCGGCGGCCGAGGCGGACTTGCCGGTCAGCTTGTCGATGATGGCCATGGCCGTATCGCTGGCCACGGTCCCGACGCTGGCCATGGCCGAGTCGCGCATGGCGGCGATCCGGGTTTCGGCCTGGGCGAGTTGCGCGGCGAGCTTGACCTCTTCGGCGCCCGAGCGTTCGGCCGCTTCAGCGGCGGCCTTGGCGCGAGCGTCAGAGGCGACGCCCTGGGCCTTGGCGCGAACCTCGGCCAGATCGGCGGCGGCGGCCTTGGATTGCTCCATGGCCTCGGCCTGAACCTGACGCGCGGCATCGATCGCGCCGGCGATGGTGCTGGCGCGGCCGTCGATCACGCGCCGCATGCGCGGGGTGAAGACGCGCGCGACAAGCACGTAGAGAATTGCGAACAGCACCAGCAGGTAGGCGATCTGGCCGCCCCAGTGCTGGAACTCGAACTGCGGAAGACCGCCGGACTCGTGTTCGGCGCCCGTCGCCTCGTGCGTCGTGCCCGGCGCGGCGTGAGCCTCTGCGCCATGGGTCGGGACCGCCGGAGCGGACTGTGTGGATTCAGCCATTACCTAATATCGTCCGGTGAGGGG
>NZ_PEGG01000281.1 GCF_002737765.1 Caulobacter sp. B11
ACGGCGAGACGGTGTCTCAGGTCAGCGTGATCTGGCGCCAGACGCCCAAGCTGGACTCCGCCCTGCACTTTGGCGGACGCCTGGCCTTCGCCCCGGACGGCAAGCTGTTCATCACCACCGGCGATCGCTCGATCCTGCCGGGCCGCGTCCAGGCCCAGCGCCTCGACGGGACCCTGGGCAAGGTGATCCGGATCAACGCCGACGGAACCGTCCCCGCCGACAATCCCCATGCGGGCCAGGCCGGCGTGAAGGGCGAGATCTGGTCGGCCGGCCACCGCAACCTGCAGGGCGCGGCCATCAACCCGGCCACGGGCGCCCTGTGGACGGTGGAACATGGCGCCAAGGGCGGCGACGAGATCAACCATCCGCAGGCCGGCAAGGACTATGGCTGGCCGACCATCACCTATGGCGAGGAATATTCCGGCAAGCCGATCGGCGAAGGCCTCACCGCCAAGCCGGGCCTGGAGCAGCCGCTCTATTACTGGGACCCGGTGATCGCCCCCTCGGGCCTGGCCTTCCATAACGGCGGACTGTTCCCAGCCTGGAAGGGCAGCCTGCTGGTCGGCTCGCTGCGCGAGAAGCACGTCGCCCGCCTGACCCTGGACGGCGACCGGGTGGTCGGCGAGGAGCGCCTGTTCACCGAGCTGGACCGTCGCATCCGCGACGTCCGGACGGGCCCGACGGCGCGGTCTATCTGCTGACCGACGAGGACGAGGGCCAGCTGCTGAAGGTGGTTCCCAAGCGGTAGGGGGCGATTTCGGCTTTCTCTCTCCACCACCTCCCCGACGAAGGTCGGGGCCCAGATTCACCCAGAGAGTCCGAGTATGATCCGACTTCTGACGCCGCCCAGATCCCCCGCCGCTCCGGGTTCGATCTGGGCCCCGGCCTTCGCCGGGGAGACGGAGCGTAGGTGATTTAGGCAATCATCGGGCTGAGCCCTCAGTCCAGCAGTCGCGCCGCCACCGTCTCGCCGATGGCCAGGGAGCTGGTCAGGCCGGGGCTCTCGATGCCGAACAGGGCCATCAGGCCCGGCAGGCCGTGGGTGTCGGCGCCGCGCAGCTGGAAGTCGGGCTGCGGCTCGCCGGGGCCGTGCAGCTTGGGCCGCACCCCGGCATAGTCGGGCGTCAGGGCGTCTGCGGGCAGGCCGGGCCAGAACTTGCGGATATAGGCGGCGAAATCGGCCGCCCGGGCCGGATCGACCGAATAGTCCGGCTCTGAGACATAGGCCAGGTCGGGCCCGAACACCGCCTGGCCGCCCAGGTCGTTGCGGTAGTGGGTGCCCAGCGCCCCATGGATCGGCGGCGGATAGATCAGGCGCTGGAACGGAGCCTTGGCGGCCAGGCGGAAATAGACCCCCTTGCCGAAATGGCCCTTGGGGATCTGGTCGGCGGGAAAGCCTTCGATCTGGCCGGCCACGGCCTGGGCCGACAGGCCCGGCGCGGTGATCAGCAGGCGGCAGGTCAGGCTGGTGGCCTCGGCCCCGCCGGCCCGCACGGTGAAGCCGCCGCCCGCCAGAGGCGTCGCGCCCTCGAACGGCGTCTCGACCACCACCGCCCCGCCGGCCGCCTCGATCTCGCCGCGCAGGGCCAGCATGTAGCCGTGGCTGTCGAACACGCCGCTCTCCGGCGACAGCAGGGCCGCCTCGGCCCGCAGGCCCGGCTCCAGGGCCCGGGCCTGGGCCCCGGTCAGGCGCTCCATGCCCTCGACGTCGTTTTCCTGGGCCTGGACGAGGATGGCCTCCAGCCGCTCGACCTCGGCCGGCTCGGTGGCCACCACCAGCTTGCCGCATTTCTTGTAGTCAACATGGTGGGCGTCGAGGAAGGCGTAGAGGGCCCGCCGCCCGGTCACGCACAGCCGCGCCTTCAACGAGCCGGTCGGATAGTAGAGCCCGCCGTGGATCACCTCGGAATTGCGCGACGACACCCCCTGGCCGATCGCCGCCTCGCGCTCCAGCACCGCCACCACAAGCCCGCGCTTGGACAGGGCATGGCCGCAGGCTAGCCCCACGGCCCCGGCCCCCACCACGACGGCGTCGAAATCAAAGGTCTGGGTCATTTGAACGTCACAGGTCTGCGCGCACCATGCCGGATACTGAGAATAAAGATGTCGCGCGGTCGCACACGGTAAAGGATGAGATAGGGCCCGACCGTCACCCCACGCACGTCGATACCGTAGTCAGGCCGGAAGTCGTAGCCTTCCGGCGCGTCGGCGATCGAATGGCAGCGCGCGATCAGTTCCCCCACGAAGGCCTCAGCCGCGTGCGGCTTGTCAGCGGCGATCTCACGCCCCACCTGCTCGATCTCGTCGAAGGCGAGCTTGCTCAGCCGGACTGACCTCAAGCCCCACTTTCCTGGGCCTCGGCCAGAAGGCGGTATTTCTCGCGAAGCCTGCCCAGGATCTCGAAGGCGTCGCCGTAGTCGACCTGGGCATCGGGATGCGCCGTGACTTCGTCGACAAGCGTGGCGAAGGCCACCGCTCCGCCTGCCAGTTCGACAGCTCTCAGATGTTCAAGTTCGAGCAGCGCGCCAGCCACCGCCTCGTCCAGCGTCCTGAATTCACCGGAACGCACACGGCGCTCCAGATCCGAAACGGTGCTGGACGGCAGGCTGACCGTGACGGTCGAGGCTTTCACCGGCTTGTTCATGCCAAGAGCCTAGCACGAAGACCGTGGCGCGCCAGTCGTCAGGGCTTCGAAGGTGGTCGTAAGCCGGCCAGCAGCTCTTCGAAAAACGGACGCGCATCCACATCGTCAGCGGGGACGTCCTCGGCTTCGAGCTGGTCCAGCAGCGCCTCGAGCTTGTCGGCGCCGCCCACGATCTCGGCGGCGCGGCGATAGTTGAGCTCGGCCAGTTCTGCGGCGACCCCTTCGTCAAGAGACGCGAACTCGCCGCGTTCGACACGCGCGTTCAGATCCGCCGCGTAGTCCGCGGAAAGATGCACCGTCACCTGGCTGGCGTCGACCGGCTTGCTCATAGAGGCAAGCCTAGCACGAAGCCTGCGCTGGACCAGACCCTACCCTTACCACTGGCTCCACAGGGTCGCCGCATCAGCCTTGGCGACCGCCACGGCCTTGTCCTTGACGTGGCCATAGCCGCGGATCGCCTGGGGCACGGCCGCGATGCGGGCCGCCAGGGCTAGGCGCTCGGGGTCAGGCCGGCGATCAGGCGGTCGAGATCAGCCTCGTACGACGTGATCAGGCCGCGCTCCATGCGGCGCTCCTCGGTCTTTCCGAAGATGTCGAAGGCCCCGCCGCGCAGGCCCTTCATCTTGGCCATCAGCGGGAAGGCGTAGTCGAGCATCCAGCCGCCGAAGGCGATCTTCTTGGGCTTGCCGTCCGGCCCCTTGGGCGCGATCAGCGGCGGGGCCAGCCAGACCTTGGCCTTGCCACCCTTGAAGGTTCCGGCCAGCTCGGCCGCGAAGCGACCGTCCGTATACAGACGGGCGACCTCGTACTCGTCCTTGTAGGCCATCAGCTTGTACAGATTGATCGCCGCCGCGCGGGTTAGGGCCTCGCCGCCCCCCGCCGCCGCCTCGGCCGCCGCCACCTGGGCCACGCGCGCGGCGTAGCGGTCGGCATAGGCCTGGTTCTGATAGCCGACCAGCTCGGCCGTGCGCCTGGCGATCAGGTCGGCCAGGGGCATGGTCTCGGGGGTCGGCACATCCACGTCGCGCGGGCCGGCCGAGGC
>NZ_PEGG01000282.1 GCF_002737765.1 Caulobacter sp. B11
GTCGTGCCCGGGGCGATCGACCACGAAGCTGATCAGGTCGCGGCGACGCAGGCCGTCCTGGGGCCGCAGCTCATCGACCAGGTCGCAGATGGCCTCGACCACCTCGAGATTGGTCCGCTCGTTGCGCCCGCCGACATTGTAGCTCTCGCCGACCTGTCCCTTGGTGACGACAAGGTGCAGGGCCTTGGCGTGGTCCTCGACAAACAGCCAGTCGCGGACATTGTCGCCCTTGCCATAGACCGGCAGGGGCAGGCCGCGCAGGGCGTTGATGATGGTCAGCGGGATCAGCTTCTCGGGGAAGTGATAGGGGCCGTAATTGTTGGAGCAGTTGGAGACCACCACCGGCAGGCCGTAGGTGTGGCCCCAGGCGCGGACCAGATGGTCCGACGAGGCCTTGGAGGCCGAATAGGGCGAGCGGGGGTCATAGGGCGTGGTCTCGGTGAACAGGCCCTCTTCGCCCAGGCTGCCGAACACTTCGTCGGTCGAGATGTGGTGGAAGCGGAACTGCTCGCGCGCCTCGCCCGACAACTCGCGCCAGTAGTCCAGCGCGGCCTGCAGCATCACATAGGTGCCGACGATATTGGTCTGGATGAACGGGCCCGCGCCGCTGATCGAGCGGTCGACATGGGACTCGGCCGCCAGGTGCATGATCGCGGTCGGACGAAACCGCGCGATGGCCGAGGCGACGGCGTCAGCGTCAGCAACATCGCCCTGTTCGAAAGAATAAAAATTGGAGTCCTCGATGCTTTCGAGAGAACTCAGGGACGCCGCATAGGTAAGCTTGTCAAAATTCAAGACGAGGGTGTCGCCCGTCGAGATCAAATGACGACATACGGCCGAGCCAATAAAGCCAGCGCCGCCGGTCACCATAATGCGTTGCGCGGCCGACATCGAGCCTCCTCAAGCGACATGCCTTAATCGACCGTTCCCTATAGGCAAGAGTGGAGGGCTTTGAAAGCGGTTTAGTCGGCCGGTCGGTTGACCGCGGGCGATTCAATAGTTGGTCTGGGGTTGTTGCTGCTATCGATCGCCGCCCGATGGCGAGTGGGCGACCCAAAGATCAACACCCAAGCCCCGCCCAGAACTAGGACCAAGACAACAACGGCGATGATCGTGCGAATTTCGATGCGGCTTCGAACGCTGTAGGCCGAGGGCTTGATGTCGGTTTCATCTCGCTCGACGGCCATGACCACGCTCCCTGCGCCAACGACCGGCGACGGGCCGGGATGACCGAGACCGAACGCGCCCGCGGTTTCGGCGTTCCGTTCCCGCATTGACGATTGTCAAGTTCACCCTCTCGGTGGACCTTTATGCTTAATCAGTAGGCGTCTTGATCTTCAGGACACCGTCGCCGCCAGCGTTAAGAGGTCGCCTTGGACTCTTCCGTGTTCCCGCCCGAATTCAGTCCCGAGACCCTGCGACGCCTCTATCCCGACCTCGCCCCGTTCAATGACGACGAATTGCGCGACCATTTCCGACTGCACGGCCGGCAGGAAGGGCGAACCTCGTCCGACGCCGACACCCGCGAAGCCCTGATCGCGCTGATTGATCCAGGGGCCGATATTCTGGAGATCGGACCCTCCTGGAGCCCGGTCTTCCGGGGCCCCAATGTCCGCTATTTCGACATCCTGACGACCGAAGGCCTCAAGGCCCGCGCCCGCGAGCACGGGGTCGACGAAGCTCTGTGCCCCGAAATCCACTATACCGGCGCGCTGGAGGCGATCGACCAGAGGTTCGACGTGCTGTTCAGCAGCCACAATCTCGAGCATCAGCCCGATCTCATTCGCCACCTGCAGGCGGCGGCCTTGCTCCTGCGCGTCGGCGGGGTCTATGTGATGCTGGTGCCCGACAAGCGCTACTGCTTCGACCACTTCCTGCCATCGTCAACCGTCGCCGAGGTGCTCGAAGCGTTTCTCGAACACCGCACGCGGCATGCGACGCGTCACGTCATCGAACATATCGCGCTCACCACCCACAACGAGACCGGCGAGCACTGGATGGGCCGCCATGGCGAGTCCGCCTTCGAGCAGCCCGACGGGCGCCTTCGGGCCGCCCTCGACCGACTGCGGACGGACGACGGCTATATCGACGTCCATGCCTGGAAGTTCACGCCGGAAGTCTTCCGGGCGATCTTCGCGGGGTTGCGCGCCGTCAACCTCGAGCCCTTGCGAACCCTGCGGGTCTATGAGACGCCGCAAGGCCGAAACGAGTTCGGGGTCGTGCTGCAAAAGCTCTGACCCCGCGCCCGCCCAAAGGTTCTGAATTTGGGCTCTGAACCAGGCGTTCAGAGCCCCTTTTTGTCCCGATGGCCCGCCTTGGCCTGAACCAAGAAGCCCTAGATCGCGGCCTGAACAACGGCCTCGGCGGTGATGCCGAATTCCTTGTAAAGCCGCTCGAACGGGGCGCTGGCGCCAAAGCCGGTCATGCCGACGAAGCCGCCGTCCTCGCCGATGAAGCGATCCCAGCCCTGGCGGATGCCGGCCTCGACCGCGACGCGGCGGGCGGCCGTGCCGATCACGGCCTGGCGATAGGCGGCCGGCTGCTGCTCGAACAGCTCCCAGCAGGGAACCGAGACCACGCGGGTCGGCTTGCCCTGGCCCTGCAGGACCTCGCGCGCCGCCACGGCCAGGGCCACTTCGGTGCCGGTGGCGAAAATCGTCACCGCCGCCGCGCCGCCCTCGGCCGCCAGCAGCTCATAGGCGCCCTTGGCCGACAGGTTCTGATCGCCCGAGCCGCGCACGCCCGGGGTCTTCTGGCGCGACAGGGCCATGACCGAGGGGGTCGAGGTCTGTTCCAGGGCGATCTTCCAGCACTCGGCGGCTTCCACCGCGTCGCACGGACGGAAGACCAGCAGGTTGGGGATGGCGCGCAGGGAGGCGACCTGCTCCACCGGCTGGTGGGTCGGGCCGTCCTCGCCCAGGCCGATGGAGTCGTGGGTCATCACGTGGATGACCTTGGCCCCCATCAGGGCGCCCAGGCGGATGGCCGCGCGGCTGTAGTCGGCGAAGGCCAGGAAGGTGCCCGAATAGGGAATGACGCCGCCATGCAGGGCCATGCCGTTCATCGCCGCCGCCATGCCGAACTCGCGCACGCCATAATGGACGTAGCGGCCGGCATAGTCGGGGGTGTCGAAGGCCTTCATGCCCTTGACGAAGGTGTTGTTGGAGCCGGTCAGGTCGGCCGAGCCGCCGATCATTTCCGGGATCGACGGGATCAGATGATCCAGAGCCGCGCCGGAGTGAACGCGGGTGGCGTTGGCGGGCTTGGTCTGCGCCATCGTGGCGATGTGGGCGTCGACGGCTTCAAAAGCCTTGGCCGGCAGGGCGCCCGAGATGGCGCGGGTGAACTCGGCGGCGTGGGCCGAGGCCTTAAGGCCCGCTTCCCAGGCCTTGCGGACGCGGGCGCCGCGACGGCCGACGCTCTTCCAGGCCTTGGCGATGTCGTCGGGCACGGTGAACGGCGCGGCGTCCCAGCCCATGGCGACGCGCGAGGCGGCGATCTCGGTGTCGAACAGGGTGTAGCCGTGGCTGTGGGGGTCGCCTTCCTTGGGGCCCGCGCCCTTGGAGATCAGCGTCTTGCACGCGATCATGGTCGGCCGGTCCTGCTTGGTGGCCCAGCGCAGGGCGGCGGCGATCTTGCCGTGGTCGTGGCCGTCGACGACCTTGACCGCCCAGCCGGCGGCCTTTAAAGCGCGCGACCTGGTCGCCGGTCTCGGAGATGGTGGCGACGCCGTCGATGGTGGTGTTGTTGTCGTCGAACAGCACGGTCAGCTTGTTCAGCTTCAGGCGGCCGGCGATGCTGATGGCCTCATGGCTGACGCCTTCCATCAGGCAGCCGTCGCCGGCGAT
>NZ_PEGG01000283.1 GCF_002737765.1 Caulobacter sp. B11
GAAAAATCGCCCAGGGCGTCCAGCACCACGAAGCTTGTCCCCGGCCGCTGGGTGGACAGGTGATAGGCCCGCCGACCCCGGAAATCCCGGCCCCGACGATGATCACGTCGAAATGTTCGGTTTTTGACCCTGTCGCCGCCCGTTCGAGCGTGGAGGTATCCGTCATGCGCCGTCTCCCATGAACGACGGGCCTTGTGGCCGCGCCGTGCTTCTCTCCCACCGGGCGCCTCTGCGGACGCCTAGGTAATCGCTGTAAACCTAAGGCTGACGCCGCGTTTGATACGGATCAAGCAGTTTCTGACTTTCGGTGTTCGCTCATGCTAATTGACAGGCGACCAGAGGCGCGGCACGTCAGCCGGCGAAACGACGAGGGCGGTTCTGCCCTGTATGGGAGGATATCGCGCATGGATTTCGCGCTCAGCGCCGATCAGATCGCCATCCAGGACGCGGCTCGCGCCTTCGCCGAGGGACAGCTTGCCCCCAATTCGGCGCGGTGGGACGAGACCAGGCACTTCCCCGTCGACGTGATGCGTGAGGCGGCCCAGCTGGGTTTCGCCGGCATCTATGTCAACGAAGACGTGGGCGGCACGGGGCTGTCGCGCCTGGACGCCTCGATCATCTTCGAGGCGCTGAGCTATGGCGACGTGCCGACGGCGGCCTATCTGACCATCCACAACATGGCCTCGTGGATGATCGACCGGTTCGGGTCCGACGATCTTCGCCAGCGCTATCTGCCGCGCCTGACCACCATGGAGCTGATCGCCAGCTACTGCCTGACCGAGCCGGGCTCGGGCTCGGACGCGGCCAATATGCGCACCAGCGCCAGGCTGGACGGCGACCACTATGTGCTCAACGGCGGCAAGGCCTTCATCTCGGGCGGCGGCGTCTCGGACGTCTATGTTGTCATGGCCCGCACCGGCGGCGACGGCGCCAAGGGCGTCTCGGCCTTCGTGGTCGAGAAGGGCGCGCCGGGGCTGACCTTCGGGGCCAATGAACGCAAGATGGGCTGGAACAGCCAGCCGACCGCCCAGGTCAATTTCGACGACTGCCGGGTGCCGGTCGCCAACCGCATCGGCCAGGAAGGCGAGGGCTTCCGCTTCGCCATGATGGGCCTGGACGGCGGACGGCTGAACATCGCCTCATGCTCGCTGGGCGGGGCGCAGCTGGCCCTCGACACGGCCAAGGCCTATCTCGAGACCCGCAATCAGTTCGGCAAGCCGCTGAAGGACTTCCAGGCCCTGCAGTTCAAGCTGGCCGACATGGCCACCGAGCTGGAGGCGGCCCGCCTGATGGTGCGCCGCGCCGCCCATGCGCTCGACAACAAGGACCCCCAGGCCACCAAGCTGTGCGCCATGGCCAAGCGCTTCGCCACCGACGCCGGCTTCCAGGTGGCCAATGACGCCCTGCAGCTGCATGGCGGCTATGGCTACCTGCAGGACTATCCGCTCGAGCGCATCGTCCGCGACCTGCGGGTGCACCAGATTCTGGAAGGCACCAACGAGATCATGCGAGTGATCATAGCGCGCGAGATCTTTCGGCAGTAGAGCCAGCGCCAGCCTTTCGCCGAACCCAGGACCTGACGTGATCTATCTCTGCCGCCACGGCCAGACCGAGTGGAACCGCGAACGCCGGCTGCAGGGTCAGGCCGAGGCCGACCTGACGCCTCTGGGCCGCTTGCAGGCCGCGGCCATGGCCGACCTGCTGCGGGACCTGACCACCCGCGCGCCGCCTGCCGACTGGCGCATCGTCGCCAGCCCGTTGCGGCGGACCCGGGACACCGCCCAGGCCATCGCCGACAGGCTTGGTCTGGAGGTCGCGTTCGACGACCGGCTGAAGGAGCTGACGGTCGGCGACTGGGAGGGCCGCCTCTATGCCGATGTGCAGCGCGAAAATCCCGAGGCCTTCAAAAGTCCCGAGTGGTTCTTCACCGCGCCGGGCGGCGAGACCTACGAACAGGTGATGGCGCGGGTGTCCGACTGGCTGGCCGAGCAGGCCGCCGAGCCCGAACGCCGGCTGATCGTGGTCAGTCACGGC
>NZ_PEGG01000284.1 GCF_002737765.1 Caulobacter sp. B11
CCTGGAAGACGTCGGGCAGGGTCAGGGTGCGGATCTTCAGGCCGCGATCCAGGGCCCGTGCGTGGCCAGGGCCTGCAACACGAAGGCGCCGAAGCCGCCCATGGCGCCCTCTTCCACGGTGACGATCGCCTCGTGCTCGCGGGCCAGGCGCAGTAGCAGGTCGATATCCAGCGGCTTGGCGAAGCGCGGCGTCGCAGACCGTGGCCGACAGGCCGCGGGCCGCCAACAGGTCGGCGGCTTTCAGAGCCTCGCCCCAGACGCGTGCCGAACGAGACGATGGCGACGCTCGTCCCCTCGCGAACGATCCGGCCCTTGCCGATTTCCAGCGGCTCTGCGCAACCGACCGGCAGCTCAAGGCCCAGCCCCTCGCCGCGCGGATAGCGGAAGGCGCTGGGGCGGTCATCGATCTCAACCGCCGTGGCGACCATCCGGGCCAGTTCCAGTTCGTCGGCGGCCGCCATCAGGATCATGCCGGGCAGAGACCCCATGAAGCCGATGTCGAAGGTGCCGGCGTGGGTGGGGCCATCGGCGCCGACCAGACCGGCGCGGTCCATGGCGAAGCGCACCGGCAGGCGCTGGATAGCCACGTCGTGGACGACCTGGTCATAGCCGCGCTGCAGGAAGGTCGAATAGATCGCCGCGAACGGCTTCATGCCGTCGGCCGCGAGCCCGGCGGCGAAGGTCACCGCGTGCTGCTCGGCGATGCCCACGTCATAGGTGCGGTCGGGGAAGCGCTTTGCAAACAGGTCCAGGCCGGTGCCCGAGGGCATGGCGGCGGTGATGGCGACGATGCTGGTGTCGCGCTCGGCCTGCTTGATCAGTTCCTGGGCGAAGACCTTGGTGTAGCTGGGCGGCCCGGCGGCGGCCTTGTGCTGCTGGCCGGTGACCACGTCGAACTTGACCACGGCGTGCAGCTTGTCGGCCGCGCCCTCGGCCGGGGCATAACCCTTGCCCTTCTGGGTGACGACGTGGACCAGCACCGGCTTGTCCTCGAACGCGCGGGCGTTCTTCAGCACCGAGACCAGGGCGTCCATGTCGTGGCCGTCGATCGGGCCGATATAGTAGAAGCCGAGCTCTTCGAAAAAGGTGCCGCCGGTGACCATGCCGCGGGCATATTCCTCGGCCTTGCGGGCCGCTTCGCGCATCGGGGTCGGCAGCTTCTCGACCACCGTCTTGCCCAGCTTGCGCACCTTGCGATAGGCGCCGCCCGAGACGAGATTGGCCAGATAGGCGCTCATGCCGCCCACCGGCGGGGCGATCGACATGTCGTTGTCGTTGAGAATGACGGTGAGTTGCTTGGTGGTGTCGGTCGCCGCGTTCATCGCCTCATAGGCCATGCCGGCGCTCATCGAGCCGTCGCCGATCACGGCCACGACCTTGTTGGTCTCGCCCTTCTGGTCGCGGGCCGCGCAGAAGCCGAGCGCCGCCGAGATCGAGGTGGCCGCGTGAGCCGCGCCGAACGGATCGTACTCGCTCTCGCTACGTTTGGTGAAGCCCGACAGTCCGCCGCCCTGGCGCAGGGTGCGGATGCGGTCGCGGCGTCCGGTCAGGATCTTGTGCGGATAGGCCTGGTGGCCGACATCCCAGATCAGGATGTCCTTGGGGGTCTCATAGACATGATGCAGGGCGACGGTCAGCTCGACCACGCCCAGGCCCGCGCCCAGATGGCCGCCGGTGACGGAGACCGCATCGATGGTTTCGGCGCGAACCTCGGCCGCCAGCTGCTTGAGCTCGGCCACGCTGAAATCGCGGGTGTCGGCGGGGGAAGTGATCTTGTCGAGAAGAGGGGTCACGAGAGACATGTCCGAAGTAAGCGCTGTCAGCTACGGCGGTCCAGCACGAAATCAACGCTGCGGCGCAGATGATCGGCCCGTTCGCCAAAGATATCGAGGTGGGATTTTGTCTGAGCGGCCAGAAGGGTGACACGATCCTTGGCGGCGTCGAGGCCCAGCAGGGTCACATAGTTGGTCTTGCCCATGGCCGCGTCCTTGCCGCCGGCCGCCTTGCCGAGCACGGCCTCGTCGCCCTCCTCGTCGAGGATGTCGTCGACGATCTGATAGGCCAGGCCCAGGTCCTGGGCGAAGCCCATCAGGGCTGAGCGTTCTTCCGACTTGGCCCTGGCGATGATCAGCGGGATCTCGAAGGCGAAGGCGATCAGGGCGCCGGTCTTCAGGCGCTGCATCCGGGCCACGGCCCCCAGGTCGTCGCGCACGCCCAGCAGGTCGATCATCTGGCCGCCCACCATGCCCTTGGCGCCCGAGGCGATGGCCAGCTTGCGCACCAGTTCGGCGCGGATATGGCCGTCGTCATGGGTGTCGGGATGGGCCATGATCTCGAAGGCGGCGGTCTGCAGAGCGTCGCCCGCCAGGATCGCGGTGGCCTCGTCATATTGGATGTGCACGGTGGGGCGGCCGCGGCGCATGACGTCATTGTCCATGGCCGGCAGGTCGTCATGCACCAGGCTGTAGGCGTGGATGCATTCCAGGGCGCAGGCCGCCCGCAAGACCGGACGCTCGGGCAGGTCGAACATCTTGCCGGTTTCCAGGGCGAAGAACGGCCGCAACCGCTTGCCGGGCCCCAGGGCCGCATAGCGCATCGCTTCAGTCAGCCGGCTCTCGGGACCTTCGGCGCGCGGCAGCAGTTCGTCGAGCGCCACGGTGACGATGTCGGCCGCCTGGACGATGCGCCGTTCGAGGTCGATCAAAACAGCTTCCCCCCATTGGGCACGTCGCGGTCCACATCGACCAGCACCACGCCGCCCTCGGCGTCGGGAAAGCCCAGGCAAAGGACCTCGGACATCACCGGCCCGATCTGGCGCGGCGGAAAGTTGACGACGGCGGCGACGCGGCGGCCGACCAGTTCGTCCAGGCCGTAGTGCTTGGTCACCTGGGCCGAGGACTTCTTGACCCCAATGGCCGGGCCAAAATCGATGGTCAGCTTGAAGGCGGGCTTGCGGGCCTCGGGAAAGGCCTCGGCGATGAGGATCGTGCCGATACGGATATCGACCCGCTCGAAATCCTCGAAGGCGATCTGCGACGAGGCCTGACCCATCAGGCGAACTCGGCGGGCTCGGAGCCGACCACGCCGCCCTGCCCCAGGACGATCTTCTCGACCTTGAGCCGCGCGGCCTCCAGCTTCTTCTCGCAGTGGGCCTTCAGGGCCGCGCCGCGCTCATAGATGTCGATCGAGCGCTCGAGCGGGGCCTGGCCCGACTCCAGCTCCGAGACGATCTTCTCCAGTTGCGACAGGGCGTCCTCGAAGCTGAGGCCCGACAGATCGGCGTGCGAGGGAATGGCGGCTTCGGACATTTCTACTCCGGGGAGAACCGGCGCACCCTAGTGGCGGGCCGCGCCTCGGGCAACGCCCGATGGCGTCAGACGCGCTCGAAACGCTTGACGCACCAGTAGTTGAAGCCCTGATCGAGGGTCTTCTTCAGGCCGCGCTTCTGCAGCGCCAGGCCGATCATGGTGTTGAAGAATCCATGGGCCAGCAGCAGGACGTCCTGCCCTTCGGCGGCCAGCGCGATCAGCAGGTCGGCGGCGGCGTCGGCGCGGACCTCGGCCTGCGCCCGGCTTTCCTGTCCGTCATGGTGATTGAAGAACCACCACCAGAAGCGCGCGAAGAAGCCCCAGTGCCGGGGCGACAACCGAATCCAGGTCGGCCAGGGCGGCGGCGGCAAGGGAGCCTCGATGAAGATCAGCTCGGGACGAAAGTCGCGATCGCCGAGCACCGCCTGCGCCGTTTCGATCGAGCGACGGCGAGTCGATGACAGGATCACTCCGGCGCGCTGGGCGATCTCGATCAGGCAGGCCGGCGGAGTCTGGCCCGGCAGCAGGCCGCCCTCCTCATAGAGCGCCCACCACGCGCCATAGGCCTGGGCGTTGAACCGCACCGCGCGCGAGAGCGCCGGTTCGCCATGGCGGGCAAGGTTGATCACGCCCGGCCGGGGCGCGAGAGATGCGGAAGCTTGGTCGGCGAAAGGGGCGTCGGCCATGGATTTCTGTAAAGCCCGTTCCTTGAAGGTTCGCGCACCACGCGACCAAAACGGACCTCTAGCCCTCCTGCAACGCCCGAACATGCGCGACCGACGAACGGCCCAGCGCTTCTAGGTCGTACCCGCCCTCGAGCGAGGAAACAATACGCCCCCTGGCCCGGCGGTTGGCCACCGAGACGATGGCCCGGGTCGCCCAGGCGAAGTCCTCGGCCTCCAGGCTTTGCGCGGCAAGGGGATCGCGTTGATGGGCGTCGAAGCCTGCCGACACCAGGATCAGGTCGGGGGCGAAGGCGTCGACCGGGACCATCAGCCCCTCGAAGGCCTTGCGCCAGGATTCGCGCGAGGCGTGCGGCGCGACGATGGCGTTGGCGACATTGCCCACCCCGATCTCGCTGGGGTCGCCGGTGCCGGGATAGAGCGGCGACTGGTGGATCGAGGCGAAGAACACCGTCGGGTCGTGTTCGAACGCCGCCTGGGTGCCATTGCCGTGGTGGACGTCGAAATCGATGATCGCCACCCGCTGCAGGCCCGCCGCCTGGGCGACCCGGGCCGCCACCGCCACGTTGGAGAACAGGCAAAAACCCATGGCCGTGCCGGGCTCGGCATGGTGTCCGGGCGGCCGCACGGCGCAGAAGGCCCGCCCGGCGCGACCGGCGGCCACGTCGCGCACCGCCGCCGCCACGGCCCCCGCCGCCCGACGCGCCGCGGTCAGGCTGCCGGTCGACAGGATGGTGTCGGGGTCGAGGCTGCGGGTTCCGGTCTGGGGCGACGCCGCGAAGACCCTGTCGACAAAGGCCTGGGGATGAA
>NZ_PEGG01000285.1 GCF_002737765.1 Caulobacter sp. B11
TCGAGGTCACGGTCAGGCCGGGGGTCAGGATCGTCAGATCCTTGATGTCCTTAACGCCGGTGTCTTGCAGCAGCTTGGCGCCATCGCGGTGACCACGACAGGAACGTCCTGCAGGTTCTGCTCGCGCTTCTGGGCGGTGACGATGATGCTGTCGACGGTTTGGACTTCGGCTTCTTGAGCCTGGGCCGCCTGGCGGAGACCAGACCAGCGAGCACGACGGCCGACGCCGTACCACAAAGCACTTGGGAGAAGCGCATTTCCTACCTCGGTTTGCTTGTAGCCCGAGCGCTTGCATCGCTCCGGCTTTTTGATTTGGTCATGCCCCGAACACACGTTCGAATTGACGAGCGAGAAATAGGGCGGCCCCGCGGGGACAGCAAGGACAATCCCTGCCTAGCAAAGGATCTCAGGCGTATGTTGCGAAGATGCGACAGCGGGCCCGCCCGACGCGACGGGCCGACGGGTCCATCGCGTCACTTTCCACGCTTGCGCGAGTTGGCGTCCGGGCTCATCTGAAAATCATGCCCGTTTCCCCAGCCTACCGTCCGGACCCGCGCTTCATGGCCCTGGGCCCTGAGTTCGCCGACCCCGTGGCCCCCGCCGATTTCCCAGCGACGATCGCGCGGGTCTGGAATGAGCGGGCGGCGGCGTCCGTGGGGCTCGACACCCTGACCCCCGACGAACGCCTGGTCCATTTCGGCCGATTTCATCCCCTGCCGGACAATCAGCCCGCGCCGCTGGCCATGCGCTATCACGGCCACCAGTTTCGCAGCTACAACCCCGACCTGGGCGACGGGCGCGGGTTCCTGTTCGCGCAGCTTCGCGAGACGGACGGCGGTCGCCTGCTGGATCTGGCGACCAAGGGCTCGGGTCAGACGCCTTGGTCGCGAAACGGCGACGGCCGGCTGACCCTGAAGGGCGGGGTCCGCGAAGTGCTCGCCGCCGGGCTGCTGGAGGCGCTCGGCGTCCCCACCTCGCGCGCTTTCAGCCTGGTCGAGACCGGCGAGGCCCTGCAACGCGGCGACGAGCCCAGCCCCACCCGCTCGGCCGTGCTCACCCGCCTGTCGCACAGCCATCTGCGGTTCGGGACCTTTCAGCGTCAGGCCTATCTGGAACGCCCCGATCACATCCGGATCCTGACCGATCACGCCGTCGAGACCTATTTCCCGCACCTGGCCGACCTGCCCGATCGCCCCGCCGTCCTGTTGCGCGAGGTCGCGGCCCGAAGCGCCCGGCTGCTGGCCGGCTGGATGAGCGCCGGCTTCGTGCACGGCGTGCTCAACACCGACAACATGGTGGTGACCGGCGAAAGCTTCGACTACGGCCCCTGGCGCTTCCTACCCCACAACGATCCCAATTTCACCGCCGCCTATTTCGACCATTCCGGCCTCTACAGCTTCGGTCGTCAGCCCGAGGCCGTGTTCTGGAACCTGCAGCAGCTGGCCGCCTGCCTGACCCTGATCGGAGACCAGGCCAGCCTGATCGCGGCGCTCAACGGATTCTCGGATCTTTATCGGGACGCCCTGCGGGCGGCGATGCTGCGACGCCTGGGCCTAGAGAGCCAATCGCCCGAACAGGACCTCGCCCTGGTCCAGGCCGCCTTCAAGGCGCTGGCGACCGGCGGCGACGCCCTGCGCTGGGAGCCGTTCTTCTTTGACTGGTTCGGGGGCGCGGCCTCCGAGGATCGAGCCCTGGGCGGCCCGCGCGCGGCGCTCTACGGCAACGCCGAGTTCCTGGACTTCCGGCGTCGCGCCGCAGATTTCGCGCCCGACCGGCCCGAGCGCCTCGCCCACCCGGCCTTCGGTCACGCCGAGCCGCAGGAGCTGCTCATCGAGGAGGTCGAAGCCCTGTGGGCGCCGATCGCCGAAACTGACGACTGGGGCCCGCTTCACGCCAAGCTCGCCGCCCTTGAACAGGCGCGTCAGGCCTATGATCTGGCCCCACTGACATAAAGTTGAGGCCTTTGTGCCGCATGCTGAACTTTTAAGGCGCGACCGGGAACCAAGGGCAAAGCTTCAGCCTTATGGATCCGGGGGCGCGCCGAGAGCGCCCAAGGCTGGTGGAGTACTCCGCATGCGAATTTTTCAACCTGTGCTGCTGGTCTGCGCCGTGGCCATGGCCTTCATCGGCGCCCTGGGCCTGCCCGGCTGCGCCCGCGCGATCAGCGAGTGTCTGCAGGACAAGCACAAGCTCGCCTGAACGCGGACGATCCTCCTTCTGAACGGGCTCGAAGACGATTAGGGCCACCATTGGCCAAATTGCAGGTCCATGGCTTGTGGCCGGAATCGATCGTAGCCCGAGCCTGGATAGAAGGTCAGTTCGCCAAAGCGCGGGTGGTCGGGCAGGTCGTAGAAATCGGCGCGAACGAAGCTGAACTCGCGACCGATAGTTTCCGCCGCCGCGATCATCTGGTCGAGATGACGGGGCCTTGGCGCGAGACGTCCCGAGCGCTTCTTCTCCAGCATGAAGGCCATCGGCTCCCAGGCGGCCGTGTAGAAGTCCCGCCGGTGATCGGAAAAGCGCATGCTGTCGACCTGGATGGCCTTCACCTGGCCGCCGAAGGTGAAGAGCTTGATGTCGCTCGGAACCACGCCGTCCTGACTGAAATCCGGTTCGATC
>NZ_PEGG01000286.1 GCF_002737765.1 Caulobacter sp. B11
CACGGTTCTGCCCGACACCCAAAGGGTCAATCTATTCGTCGCCGGTCACTATGAGCTCAACGAAGCGGTCACCGCCTTTGGCGAGCTGGGCTGGTATCAGGCCGACACCCACCGCATCCAGCCGCCGGTCATCAATCTCAACACCCTGACGATCCCGGCGCAGAACTACTGGAACCCGTTCGGACCCGTGACCTTCGCCGATGGCCGCGCCAATCCCAACCGGATCACGGGCCTCACCAATGTCCCGGTCTCGGGCCTTGCCGTGACGCTCAACCAGTATCGCTTCGTCGACGCAGGCTATCAGGGGGTGGACGTCAGCAACTATCAGGCCCGCCTGCTTGGCGGCCTTCGCGGCGAATGGCGCGGTTTCGACTGGGAGACCGCGTTGCTCTATTCCGAGGCCGAGGCGGTCGACGAGTCCGATGCGGTCAACACCACGGCGCTACAGGCCTCGCTCGCCCTGTCCACGCCCGACGCCTACAACCCCTTCAACGGCGGCTGCGTTGGCCAGACCAGCTACGGCGACTGCACCCCAAGCTCGCAGGTGGCCCTGGACGCCATCACCTTCCGCCTCAAGCGCGAGTCGCGCACAACCCTTGCCCTCTATGACTTCAAGGTCTCGCGACCTGACCTGTTTGCGCTGCCGGCCGGCAATGTCGGCGTCGCCTTCGGCTTCGAGGCGCGCAAGGAAACCCAGAAGGACAATCGCGACGCCAATCTGGACGGTTCGAACCCCTTCCGCGACTCCGTGACCGGAGCGGTTCAGCTCTCCAACGTCATCGCCGTCAGCCAGAACCCCGACACCAAGGGCGAGCGCACCGTCACCTCGGCCTATGTCGAGTTCGCCGTGCCGGTGGTCTCCCCGGAGATGAACATCCCGCTGGTGCGCAGCCTGAACCTGCAGATCGCCGCGCGGGCCGAGCACTATTCGGACTTCGGCGACGTCGCCAAGCCGAAGGTCGCAATGGCTTGGGACCTATTCGACGGCCTGCGCGTGCGCGCCTCCTATTCCGAAGGCTTCCGCGCGCCCAACCTGGAACAAACCAATGCCAGCCAGTATGGCCGTCTGACCACCAACCCCGATTATATCCGCTGCGAGGCTGATCTGAGGGCCAAGCGCATCGCCACCTTCGGGGCCTGTTCGCGCGCGATCGGCGCCTCGCTCCTGGTCTCCGGAAATCCCGAACTTGAGCCGGAGGAGAGCACCAACACCTCCTATGGCGTCGTCTTCCAGCCCAAGTTCCTGCCCGAGGCCTGGGGCGATTTCACCTTGACCGCCGACCGTTGGCGCATCCAGCAGGAGAAGATCGTCGGGCTGTTTGGCGGCCGCAACGCCGTGATCCAGGACTATCTGGACCGTGTGCAGGGCCGCGCGAACCCCCTGGTCACCCGGGCCGCGGCCAACGCAGACGACATCGCCCTGTTTGCCGGGACGGGCATCGATCCGGTCGGCGTGATCACCTCGATCAGCGACCGCTTCGTCAACCTGCTGCCGCAGGATGTCGAGGGCCTGGACCTGGGCCTGACCTGGCGGCTGCGCGACACCCCGGCCGGCGATTTCCGGCTGAACGTTAACGCGGCCAAGCTGATCGCCTTTGGGCGCGACGCCGGCCCTGCGGTCGACGCGCTCTATGCCGCGCGGGAAGCCGGGATCATCAATGCCGCAACCCCGCTTTCCGAAACCAGCGATCTGCTGGCCCAGAACGGGCGGCCGGAATGGAAGGTCTCGGGATCTTTGACCTGGTCGAAGGGGCCCTGGCAGGCGGGCGGCTTCACCCAATATATCAGCGCCGTGGATGACACCGACCTGCTGTCGGCGACGGGCGAGCCCTGGAAAGTCGAAAGCCAGATCACCGCCAATCTCTACGTCCAGTACGAATGGGACAAGCGCGCAGGCTGGGCCTCGGACACCCGTCTCCGTCTGGGGGCGCGCAACATCACTGACGAGGCGCCGCCACTGTCGTCGTCGGGCTATCTGGGCTCGCTCTATCGGCCCTATGGCCGCTACTGGTACGGCAGCATCACCAAGACGTTCTAGGCCCTGCGGCGGCGCGGCCCTCGGGGCGCGCCGCCGAGTTTTCCGGACTTCGAAAGGCTATCCATGACCCTGCTGGCCGGACTGCTGAGCCTGATCGCGGCGACCGCTCCGGCCAAGGCCGCGCCGGTCGCCCTGGCCCCGACGCCGATCGCCTGCCCGGCCAATCTCGAGCCGACCACCCGCTGCCTGTCGGGGCGCGACGCCCGGGGGGCCTGGTACGTCACCGCCCTGCCCGCCAACTGGAACCACCGGCTGATCGTCCACGCCCATGGCGGTCCCCGCCTGGGCGCGCCCGAGGCCAAGGATCCGCTGGAAGACCTCGAACGGTTCGCCGTCATGGTCCGGGCCGGCTATGCCTGGACCGCCTCGACCTATCGCCGGGGCGGCTATGGCGTGCGCATGGCCGCCGAGGACGCCGACTCGACCCGGCAACTGTTCTGGGCCCAGCACGGCCGGCCCGAGCGCACGATCCTGCATGGCCAGTCCTGGGGCGGCAATGTCGCGGCCAAGGCCGCCGAGCTCTACGCCTTCGACACCGACGACACCCCCAACTATGACGGCGTGCTGCTGACCAACGGCGTGCTGACCGGCGGCACGGGGCCTATGGCTTCCGCGCCGACCTGCGGGTCGTCTATCAGTACTATTGCCGTAACCATCCGGCCGCGGGCGAGCCGGCCTACCCGCTCTGGCAGGGCCTGCCGCGCGACAGCGCCCTGACCCGCGCCCAACTGCGCGAGCGGGTCGAGGCCTGCACCGGCCTGAACCTGCCGGCGGCCCAGCGCTCGCCCAGCAGGCCGGGCGGCTGCGCGACATCCTGGGAGTGATCCCCATCCGCGAGGACCAACTGATCGCCCACCTGGCCTGGGCCACCTTCACCTTCCAGGACATGGTCCAGCTGCGGCTGGGCGGCCACAATCCGTTCGACAACACCGCCACCGTCTATCGCGGATCGGCCGACGACGTGGGCGCTCAAACGCCGGGGTCGAGCGCTTCGCCGCCGAGCCCCAGGCCGTTGCGCGGCTGGCCTATGACGCCGACCTCTCGGGCCTGATCGCCTGCCGACTCTGTCCCTGCATGGCCTGCACGATCGACCGTGCCGTTCGCGGCCGAGGCGCCTATGCCCGCACCGTCGCCGCCGCCGGCCGCAGCCGGCTGCTGGTCCAGGCCGCCACCCGACGAGGACAACCACAGCAAGC
>NZ_PEGG01000287.1 GCF_002737765.1 Caulobacter sp. B11
AAAGCTCGGTAAGATCGACGATCTGATGATCGAAAAGGCGACAGGCCGGACCACCTACGCCCTCATGTCGTTTCGACGGTTTCCTGGGTGTGGGAACGCGTTACTATCCGATCCCCTGGCGGATGCTCGACTACGATCCCGACAAGCACGGCTACAAGACCTCGCTCTCGCGCGCGAACAGATCGAGAAGGGCCGACACGTTCCTGACAAGGAGATCAAGGACGAGGTGGAGTGGCGCGAGGCGGTCCACGCCTATTATGGCTCGCCGGGTTATTGGGTCGGCCCTATCGGCCTTTGAACCTCCACCGATGACCGCCTCCGTTCGTTCTCACGATGACCAACTCATCTCGTTGCTTCGCGACCGCGCCCAGCCGCTGTCGGATCTTGATGATGAGGCCTTCGCGGCGTCCTTCGATCGCTTCGGTGACGCCAAGGTCGTCTTGTTGGGGAGGGCACGCACGGCACCTCCGAATTCTATCGCGCCCGCGCCGCCATCACGCGCCGGCTGATCGACAAGCACGGCTTCCGTATCGTGGCGATCGAGGCGGATTGGCCGGATGTCGCCGAGCTCGATCGGTTCGCGCGTAATCGGGACGTCTGGGGACAGCATCCCAGCTTCGTCAACTTTCCGCGCTGGATGTGGCGTAACGCCGAGTTCTCCGCCTTCGTCCACGACCTTCGAGCCTGGAACCTGCCCCGTAGCGCGGCCGACCGGGCGGAGCTGCGCGGCCTCGACGTCTATAGCCTCTCCCGCTCTATGGCCGAAGTGCTTGCCTATCTCGATCACATGGACCCGGGAGAGGCCGCCGCGCGCCCGCAGGCGGTATAGGTTGCCTGAGCCCCTACCTCGATGAGCCTCAAAACTACGGTGCGGCGGCCCGATTTGGTCGCGCCGATTGCGAAGACGAGGTCGTGGCTCAACTGGTCGCCCTTTTGGAGCGCCATTGGCTGTACTCGTCAGACCACGATGAAGCCTATTTCGACGCCGAGCAGAACGCCAGGGTGGTCAAGTCGGCCGAGGCCTACTACCGCGCCATGTACCGCGGGTCGGTCGAAAGCTGGAATCTGCGCGACAGCCATATGTTCCAAACGCTCGGACGGTTGATCCAGGCGCGCGAACGGCGCCAAGGCCGTCGTCTGGGCGCACAACTCGCATATCGGCGACGCCTCGGCGACGGCGATGGGCTCCGCCGGCGAATTCAATATCGGCCAGCTGTGTCGGGAGACCTTTGGCCACGCGTGCGTCTCGATAGGCTTCGCGACCGACCGCGGCCAGGTGGCGGCCGCCGACGACTGGGGCGACGACGTCAAGATCAAGACGGTGTTGCCGTCGCATGTAGACAGTTGGGAACGGTTGTTGCTTCGTGCGGGCCTTCATCGCGCCCTCGTGGACTGGCGCTCTGACCCCGAACTGGCGCGCGCGCTCGGCGAGACCCGCCTGGAGCGCGCCATCGGCGTCATCTATCGGCCGGAGACGGAGATGCGCAGCCACTACTTCAAGGCTCAGCTCTCGAAGCAGTTCGACGCCTTGGTTTGGTTCGAGCAGACCGGTGCGGTTGATCCCTTGCCCGGAACACCTGCGGAGGGCGCTCCGGACATCTATCCCTTCGGCCTGTAGGCTACCCAGTACGGTTTGGCGGTTCGGTGTCTCGCTCGCCTAAGCCGCAGCGAGGTGGACTCCCTTGGGGGGCGAAGGCAAAAATCGGTGGTCCGGCATTGTTCACCGGGCGGCGCCGCACATGGTGTATGGCCACGAATTGGACTATATGTGGAATCCGTCCAGTCCCGTATCGGCATGATTTCGAAAAATAGTTCCATTAAATATCAACGGGTTAGTCACCGATTTGCTGTGGCTCCGCTGATGGACTGGAGTGATCGTCACTGCCGGTCGCTGCACCGCGTCCTGACGCGTCGGACCCTGCTGTATTCGGAAATGGTCACGACCGGGGCGGTGCTGCATGGCGACCGCGAATGGCTGCTGGGCTACGACGCCGGCCAGCATCCCGTGGCGCTGCAGCTGGGCGGGTCGGACCCGGCCGACCTCGCCACCGCCGCCCGGATCGGCGCCGACTATGGCTATGACGAGATCAATCTGAATGTCGGCTGCCCGTCCGACCGCGTGCAGAGTGGCCGCTTCGGGGCTTGCCTGATGCGCGAGCCGGCCCTGGTGGCCGACTGCATGGCGGCGATGGCGGCGGCGGTGTCGGTTCCTGTGACGGTCAAGTGTCGGATCGGAGTTGACCAGGATCCGGAGGAGAGCCTGTTCACCCTGGTCGACCTCTGCGCCCAGGCCGGGGTCGAGAGCTTCGTCGTCCATGCCCGCAAGGCCTGGCTGAAGGGCCTGTCGCCGAAGGAAAACCGCGACGTGCCGCCCCTGGACTACGCCCTGGTCCATCGGCTGAAGGCCGAGCGCCAGGACCTGACCATCGTGATCAATGGCGGGATCGCCAGCCTCGAGGCCGCGCTGCCGCATCTGGATGTCGTCGACGGGGTGATGCTGGGCCGCGCCGCCTATCATGAGCCGGCGTTGCTGGGTCAGGTCGACAGGCTGGTGTTTGGCGAGGCGGACTCGGTGACGGCCTTCGAGGCGGTCGAGCTCTACAAGCCCTATATCGCCGCTCAACTGGCCGGCGGCGCCCACCTGGCCGGCATCACCCGGCACATGCTGGGCCTGTTTCACGGGCTGCCCGGGGCCCGGGCCTGGCGTCGGATCCTTACGGTCGAGAGCGTGGGGGCGAGCGCCGGTCTTGATGTCGTCGATCGCGCCCTGGCCGCCGTGCGCGAGGCGGTCGACCGGCGCGAGGCTCGCGCCCCGCAGCCGCTGGAAGTCTAGCGCAGAGGCGCGCGGCTCAGGGGTTGAGCACCAGCGACCGGCGCGTGGCCTGGAAGCTGGACAGCCGGCCCAGATAGCTCATGCCCAGCAGCGAGGTCTCGAGACCCTTCTCGATGACCAAAGCGTCGACATTGCGGATCTTGACCCCGGAGATGGCGACGCTGGCCAACTGCACCGAGGCGGCGCGGGTGCGGCCCTCGGCGGTGATGACGCTGTATTCGTAGTTCAGCTTGCTGGTGTCGATGCCCAGGCGTTTGGCGTCGTTGAGGCTCAGCGAGACGGCCGTGGCCCCGGTGTCGACCAGGAACCGCACCGCGCGGCCGTCGACATCGCCCTCGGCCCAGAAGTGGCCATCGGCCGCCTTGACCAGCTGGGCCGCGCCCGGATCCCCGGCCATGGTCGATGAGGCGGCGCCGGAGCCGCGCAGTTCGGGCTGTCGCAGATCATCCAGTGACACCACGGCCTTGGCGGCGCCAACGGCCGAAAGGGCGCCGATAATCGCGATCGCAACGAACTTGAACATCGAAGTCACCTTGCCTAGCAGGCTGTCCGGCCATTTCTTTGACCGATGCGGTGACTATAGGCAGCAAGGCCTTTTCAAGCCGTGAATCACGTTTAAAGGAATAGTCAAGGTTAATGGTGCTGGCCAGTATCGCAGCGAATCCAACAAATAAGACTTACCAGAAACCGAAAATCCATCAGCTATATTGAATGTTGGATCTAAAGCTCGGAAATTACGCCACTCATTCAGGTCTTGCAGCGTTAACGCTGGGTCGCCATCGAGCCTAGGGGCGCTGGGCCTTCAGCCGAGCCATCGGGTCGGGGCGACCGGGCAGGGCGGCGATGATCGCGGCGCGCTCGTCGTCGCTCAACTGCGCCCAGCCGGCGATTTCCGGCAGGGTCCGGCGGCATCCCAGGCAGACGCCGCTGACGCCGTCGACGGCGCAGACCTTGACGCAAGGCGTGGCGATGGCTCTGGGCGGGCGGGCGGCGAGGGTCATGTCTGGTGATCATCGCCACTCTGGGCGCGCCGCGCAAGCCGACTCGATCCCGTCCTGGCGGGCTGCCTGACGGCGAACGAGGCTTGCATTGGGCGCGGGCTGGCTTAAGTCGCGGCCATGACCGCTTCTCCGTTCGACGATATCCGCAAGCTCGCCGCCGATCTGCCGGCCCCGGGCGTCTATGCCGCGCCGCACGACGGAGGCCGGCTGGCCGAGATCTCGGCCTGGCTGACCGCCTGGACCGGCAAGGCGCCGCCGGCGGTCAATCGTCCGGTCATCGCGCTCTATGCCGGGGCTCGCCAGGGCGTCGGGCCCCGCGGCTACGCTCGAGAGCGCCTCGAGGCCGTGGCCGCCGGCGGCGCCGCCATCTGCCGTCTGGCCGGGGCCCAGGGCGCGGGGCTGGAAGCCTTCGACCTCGCCATTGACCGTCCCGTGCCGGACGCCGCCCACAAGGCCTCGATGAGCGAGAAGGAATGCGCCGCGACCATGGCCTTCGGCATGGAAGCCCTGGCCAAGCAGCCGGACCTGTTGATCCCCGGCGTGATCGCCGCCGAGGCCGACCAGACCGCCGCCGCTCTCTGCCTGGCCCTGCTGGGCGGCGAGGCCTCGGACTGGAGCGACGCGCCCGAGGCCGTGGCCGCCGCCGTGGCCCGGGCGCGCGGGAGGGCGACCTTTCCGATCCGCTTGAGGTTCTGCGGCAGCTGGGCGGGCGCGAGACCGCCGCGGTGGCCGGCGCGATCCTGGCGGCGCGGGTGCAGAAGATCCCGGTTCTGCTCGACGGCTATGGCGCATGCGCCGCCGCCGCCGTGCTGGCGGCCGTCAATCCCGCCGCCCTTGATCACTGTGTCGCCGCCCAGGTCGGCCCGACGCGAGGCCATGCCCTGCTGCTTCGGCGCCTAGGCAGGACGCCCCTTCTCGACCTTCAGATCGCCGACGAAGAAGGTGTGGGCGGGGCGAGCGCCCTGGCTTGGTCCGGATCGCCTGCGCGGTTCGCTAGGGTCAGATCGCGACCGCAAACTGATCATTGTTTACGTTGACGCTCACGTCATCTTTCCAAACGCATGTTCGAACCTAAGATGACCTCCGAACCATAAAGACGGCCCGACGCAGAGGCCGATTCCGGGAGCTGGCCATGAACCTCGACTTTTCCCCCGAAGACGCCGCTTTCCGCGACGAAGTGCGCGCCTTCATCGCTGAGAGCTACCCTGGCCGGCTGCGCGACAAGCAGGAAGAGGGCGAGGAAATGGCCAAGGAGGACTTCCTCTCCTGGCAACCCACCGCGTCCTGGCCAAGAAGGGTTGGTCGCCCCGGCCTGGCCG
>NZ_PEGG01000288.1 GCF_002737765.1 Caulobacter sp. B11
CCGCCCAGGACGCCGACCGGAATGGCCACCAGCGCGCCAGAATGGTAAGCTCCCCGACCAGCACATAGGCGCAGGTGGCCGGGCCAAAGCCGAGCACCCGCAAGGTCGCAAGGTCCCGCCCACGTTCGGAGAGCGCGATGCGGCAGGTGTTGTAGGCCACGCCAAAGGCGATCGCCCCGGCGAAACCCAGATAGAAGATGATGGCGGTGCGGAAGGATTGCGCCATGACCTTGCGCCAGCTGGCCACGGTGTCGTCCCGAGACGAGGCGCCGATGACCTGGGGCGTCGCCTCGATGGCGCGGTAGAAGGCTGGCCGGGCGTCGGCGCTCAGCAGCAGGTTCGCCCCGCTGGCGATGTCGCCCTCGTTCATCAGCCGGTTTAGCGCCCTGCGATCCATATAGGCGGTCAGGCCGCTGTAGTCCCGAGACAGGCCCGTGATCGGCAGAAGGGCGGCCGGGCCCGATCCGTCGAGGACCTCGGTCCAGACGGCGTCGCCCGCAACCAGGCCCAGGCGCGAGGCCAGCGCCTCGCTGAGCACCAGACCGCGCCCTTCGAATGGAACACGGCGATCTTGGTCGTCGAGGGGCCGGTGCAGGTGCGACTCCGGCTCCAACCCGACGATGCGAACCGCCTCCTGGCGGCCGCCGGCCTTCAGGCGCGCCGCCACCACCCGTGTCGGCTCAGCGGCGTAGACCCCTGGCCGTCGCGCCAGGTCGCGGACGGCGGCCACGTCGCGCGGCTCGACGAAGCCGACCGCGTCGCTCCAACGCTGGACGCGATAATAGGTTTGGTCGACCACCTGGTCGACGCCATCGAACAGGAACTGCGTGCCGATCAGCAAGGACAGGCTCGCCGCCAGGCCCAAGGCCGTCAGCATGGCCCGCCCTGGAAACCGCTCCAGGCTCCTGGCGATCATCCGGCTGCCCTGGTCAAAACCCTCGCCGCCAACCAGGCGGTCCAAAACGCCTGTCGAATAGACGGCCGGCCGGGGCGGCTGCATGGCCAAGGTGGGCGACAGGGCGACGACGCGGCGGACGGCCGCCAGCGAACCCGCGGCGGCGGCCGCCACCGAGACCATCGAGGCGGCCAGGAAGGCGGTCCAGTGGAAGTGGACGCTGAGCACCGGAAACCGGAAATAGGCACGGTAGAGATCGACGATGGCCGCGCCCAAGGCGCCGCCGGCCAGGCCGCCGGCCAGGGCGCCCGCAAGGCCGATCGCCGCGGCCATCCGCAGATAGACCAAGGCGACGTCGCGGTCGCGATAGCCGAAAGCCTTGAGCAGACCGATCTGCTCCCGTTCGGAATCAACCAACCGGCCGACGACCAGATGCACCAGGCTGGCCGCGACGAGCAGGAAGACGGGGGGCAGGATCGAGGCCGAGGTCGATAGCTCCTTCAGCTCCGCGTCCAGGAAGGCGTGCGACGGCTGGTCCTCGCGGGCGGAGGCGGCCCGGCCGCCGTAGGGGGCCAACAGCCGGTCGACGTCGCGCAACACGGCGGGAAGCGAGGCGCCCGGCGCCAAGGTCAGGGCCACGGCGTTGAACGCGCCGCTCATCCCGGCGGCGCGCTCGACCGTCCGGCGCGGCGCCCACAATACCCCCTGGTGAGCGTCGTCGGGCATGAACGACTCGGGCGACGGCACATAGACATATTCCGGCGACAGGACGGCCCCGACGATGGTCAGGGTGACGGCCCGTCCGTTGATCGTGCTCTTCAGGCGATCGCCCAGCCGCACCCCGGCCGCGTCCAGGAAGGTGCTCAGCGCCACGGCCTCATCGGTCCGGGTCGGGTCGGGCATGCGGCCACGCACCAGCCGAACGCGGTTGAGGCTCCGCTCCGGATCGTCCGGCAGCGAGATCAGCCGGGCGATCGCCGGGCGCTTGAGGCCAGGCACGTCCATCAGGCCGCTATGCAGGATCCGCGTGTCGACGGCGGTGACGCCGTCGACGGTCTCCAGATCGCGCGCCCGCGACGCCGGGACGCGCTTGGCCAGGGCGAAGACGTCGGCGAAGCGCGTCTCCGCATAGAAGCTCTGCTGGGCCTGGGCCAGGGCGCGCTGCGCCGAGAAGGCCATGACCGCGACGGCGACGCCGCAGGCGATCAGCATCGCGATGGCCGCCACCTGCCATTTCATGCGCCACAGATCGCGCAGCAGCTTGCGATCGAGGGGGGCGGGCCTCACCAGCGAATCTCCCGCGGGGCGGTCTTGCGCCTGTTGGTCTCGATCTCGGTGATCTGGCCGTCGCGAAAGCGGATGACCCGATCGGCCATGGCGGCGATGCCGGCGTTGTGCGAGACGATCATGGTCGTCGCGCCGACCTCGGCGGCGACCTCGGCGATCGCCTCCAGCACCTGCACGCCGCTGTCGCTGTCCAGCGATCCGGTCGGCTCGTCACAGAGCAGCAGCGCCGGCCGCTTGGCGATCGCCCGGGCCACCGCCACCCGCTGCTGCTGGCCGCCCGACAGTTGGGCGGGAAAGTGATCCATGCGATCGGCCAAGCCCACGCGCGCCAGGGCCTCTTCCGGGCTCATCGGGTCGGTGGCGATCTCGGTGATCAGGGCGACGTTCTCGCGCGCCGTCAGGCTGGGAACGAGATTGAAGAACTGGAAGATGAAGCCGACGCTTTGGCGCCGGTAGCGGGTCAGGGCGGCGGTGGTGGCGCCGCTGAGCTCGACATCATGAAAGCGGACAGAGCCGGAGGTGGGGCGGTCGAGTCCGCCCAGAATGTTGAGCAGCGTGGATTTGCCGGACCCTGAAGGCCCCAGCAGCACCAGGGTCTCGCCCGCCTCTATCCGGAGGTCGACCCCGCGCAACGCATGCACGTCCCCCGCCCCGGTCGCATAGACCTTGCAGAGGTCAGCGACCACGAAAGCGGGCTCCAGGGGCGACGACGGATCGGTGCGGGACATTGTCGGCCTCCACGGGATCCGTCGCCGGACTCCACCTTCTCGAAGAGCATGGTCCTCACCTTGATCTGCCGCAAATGCGCGCCCGGCGCGCCTTGGCTATGGGCGGCGGCCGGCGATCAAGGGCGCCAGCCAGATCGCGTTGGTCGGATGTGGAATGGAGTCGGTGGAAACGATCTGTTGGGCCACGGCCTGCAGGCGCGCCAGGGCGTCGTCGCCGAACACCGCGTGCACGACGACGCACACCGGCGGCGCGAAACCCTGAAGACCCAGGGCCTCGGCGGCCGCCACCAAGGTTCGCCCTGAGGAGGCGATGTCGTCGATCAGCACCGTGCGCCGACCGCGATGGGCCGCGAGATCGGGCAGGCCGATCCGGACCTCCCTGTCGCCGAGCCTTTGCTTGGACAGGACCACATGCGGCGCCCCGACCCGAGCGGCGACCGCCGCGACCCACTGCTCGCTTTCCACATCAGGCCCGATGATCAGCGGAGCCTCAACCTCGGCCCTGATCCAGTCGGCCAGCAAAGGGGCGGCGTGCAGGGTCTTGCAAGGAATGGCGTAGAGGCTCTCGAGGGCGG
>NZ_PEGG01000289.1 GCF_002737765.1 Caulobacter sp. B11
ATCGCCTCGGCAAAGGGACTGAGCGGATTACCGGGGCCGCCGTGCAGGAACAGGATCACCGGATTGTCGCAGCGATCGCCCTTGATGGTGATCCACTGCTCGACGCCGCCGATCCGTACGAAGCCCTTCTCATCGATGCGCTGGTCGGGCTTGGCGCAGGCCGGGGCGGGGGCGGTCTGGCTCACGGCCAGGCCCGGCGCCAGGGCGACCAAGGCCGCGCAGATCAAGATGATGGTCTTCAACACAGGTCGTATCCTCGAGATGATCGCGCCCCAACGGCGGGCGATTCTGATCCGATGACCAATCGGTTTCCTCAGAACCCCGCCTTGACCTCGATCGCCACCACGTTGCGAGGCGCGCGCGACGGGCGCAGATCGCCGTCAACCACCACCCGATAGGGGCCTTCGCGGACGTCCAGCGGCTTGCCATTAACGGTGTCGGCGAGGATCACCGGATTGGCGCGATAGACCGGATCGGTCTCGGCGATCGACAGGATGCTGGTGAAACCATCGGCGGCGCGAAGCACCACCACCTGGTTGAGATACCGCCCCATCAGCCGCTCGCCCGAGACGACGCCGGCCTTGAGCAGGGCCCCATGCAGCACCGCGCCCTCATAGACCACGGCCTGGCCCTTGACGGTGATCGTGGCCTTGCCGCGCGGCAGGGCCGCGACGTCGGACGGAGTCAGGATTACCGAATCCCGCCCGGCCACCGTGACCTTGAGGTCCCCCATCAAGGCTGGGGCGGCCAGGACGGGCGAGGCGATCAGGGCGACGGCGAGGGCCGCGAAGGTCAGGAGGCTGCGCATCTTGGCAGGGTGGCGCCCCCACTCGGCCCTGTCATCCCTTGAACGCGGTCATCAGCGGATAGAGCGAGGCCACCAGCAGCACGGCCATGGTGACATTGAAGGCTCTTAAGGTGTTCGGCCGGTCCAGCACCCGCCTGAGGCCCAGGCCGAAGCCGGCCCAGGCGGCGCTGCAGGGCGCGCCCACCAGCATGAAGGTTCCCGCCAGGACCAGGACCATCAGGCTGCCGCTGCCTTCCGGCGTGTAGGTGGTGGCCGCCCCCAGGGCCATGGCCCAGGCCTTGGGGTTGAGCCATTGGAAGCCGGCGGCCTGCAGGAAGGTCATGGGCTGGCCGCCGACGTCCTTGTCATGGATCCCCTTGGCCGTGGCGATCTTCCAAGCCAACCACAGCAGATAGGCCGCGCCGACCCATTTCAGGATCTCGTGCAGGATCGGGAAGGTCTTGAAAACGCCCGACAGGCCCCAACCCATGGCCACCACCATCACCCCCAGGCCGGCGCTGATCCCCAGGATGTGCAGGATCGTGCGGCGAAATCCGAAGTTCGCGCCCGAGGCCAGCAGCATCATGTTGTTGGGGCCGGGGGTGCCGGCCGTGGCGAAGGCGAACAGGACGAACGAGAGCAACAGGTCAGGGGTCATGGCGACGGTCCAGGATCGAGAATGTCACTGTGATGTTCGTCATTGATCCATGAGTCAAAATAAGTATTGTCATCATGACAATTACGGGAGTGTGAATTGCCGCCCTGGTCCCCCGTCCTGCCGGCCGGCGACGCGCCGATCTATGAGCGGCTGGTCGAGCTGCTGCGCGCCGACATCGCGTCTGGCCGGCTGGCGGCCGGGGCGCGCCTGCCGCCGCAGCGCGACCTGGCCCATCGCCTGGGTCTGGGCCTGGGCACCGTGACCCGAGCCTATGTCGAGGCCGAGAAGGCGGGGCTGGTCGAGGCCCATGTGGGGCGCGGCAGCTTCGTGCGCGGCGGCGCGGCGGCGCGGCCCCGTCTTCCCCGGACAACAGCCTAATCAACCTGGCCCAGAACATCGCCCCCTGCCGCCCGGCCCAGGCCCGCTTGGCCGACACCCTGGCGCGGCTGCGCCGGAGGGGCGACCTGACCGACCACCTGGCCTATGCCCCGTCGCCGGGATGGAGGCGCACCGCCGGGCCGGCGCGGCCTGGCTGGAGCGCAGCGCAGGCCTGGTCAGCGCCGACTGGAGCCGCCTGGTGGTCTGCGCCGGCGCCCAGCAGGGCCTGGCCCTGGCCTTCGGGGCCGTGGCGCGCTGGGGCGAGACTGTGCTGTGCGAGGCCTCGACCTTCTACGGCGTCAAGGCCCTGGCCGAGCACATGGGCTATGGCCTCAAGGGTCTGCCCCTCGACGCCCAGGGGCTGAGGCCCGACGCCCTCGACGAGGCCGCGGCGACCGGGGCCTACAAGGTGCTGATGGTGCAGCCCACCTTGCAGAACCCCACGGGCCGGATCATGAGCGCCGGTCGCCGGGCCCAGATCGTCGCCGTGGCCCGCAAGCACGACCTGATGATCATCGAGGACGACATCTATGCGGTCTATGCGCCGGGCGCGCCGCCCGCCTTCGCGCTGCTGGCCCCCGAGCGCACCCTGCACGTCTCCGGCGTGTCCAAGTCCCTGGCTCCGGGTCTGCGCACCGGCTTCCTGATCACCCCGCCCGGCGAGGTCCTGGAGCGGGTGCTGCGCGCCGTCCGGGCCCTGGCCTATGCGCCGCCGGGCTTCGGGGCCCTGATCGCCACCCAGTGGATCGAGGACGGCACCGCCGACGCGATCGTGGCGGAGTCGGTGGCCGAGTTGACCGCGCGCGTCGCCCTGGCCCGCGCCATTCTCGGGGCGGCGATGGAGACGCCGATGTCGGCCAGCGCGCCGCATGTCTGGTTGCCGATGAGCGAGCTGGAGGCCGAACGCCTGGCCGGCCGGGCCCTGCGCGGCGGGGTTGAGGTCACCCCGCCCTCGGCCCCGGTGGTCGCGCCGGGTCTGACGACCGGCGTGCGGCTGAGCCTGGGCGCGACGCCGGATCGCCAGACGCTGGAACGCGGCCTGCGGATCGTGGCCGCGGCGGTGGCCGATGTCGACGAGCGTTCGCGGGCGGTGATCTAGCCGCGGGCTTCAGCCCAAGCCGCGTGCGTTCAGCGCTCGACCTTGCTGTAGGGCACGAACGGGCCAAGACTCACCGCGCCCCTGGAGCGCGCCGGGCCCCTGCCGCCGCGATCGACCATGTGGACAATGTCCCGGTCGCACAGCTGCATGCCGACGGTCCGCGAAAGAATGACGGCGTCGTGATCGAGAAGCGACGCGCCGATCCTGGGGCGGTTCACATAGAGCTTGCCGCCTGGCATGCGGTAGACGATCGCTGTCTCGTCGATGATCTCGGCCGAAAAGGCGCGGCCAGGATCGATGCAGTTGACGGGCGGACCGGCCGTGCGGCCCTCGAGCAGCCGCGCCAGGCTTTGCTCGCCCTTTGGATTCGTCGCGGGATCGGCGAGGGCGTTTGAGGCCGTCGCGAGGGTCAGGCCGATCAGCAGTCCGCGAAGCAAAGCACGCATATCCATCGTTCCCACGCTCGAAATCGCAAAGGTCCGGCCTCGGGCGCCGACCGTTCGACCCGTTCACTCTTCACGCGGCGGACCGAAAGATCAATGCCGCCTCGGAGGCCGTGACCCGCGGATCGGCCGCGTCTATTCCGCCGCGATCGCTTCTGCGTCGGCCGCGGCCTTCAGCACCGCGGCGCTGTTCGACCAGCTCGACGATGTGCTCGATCATGCTCGTTGGACTGTTTGTGGTCCGCCTTGCGGCCATGTAGATCATGCCCGAGCCGGCCCCGCGCGGTGAAGCGAGGTCGGTCATCAGGGCCTCGCCCGGACCATTGACCACGCAGCCGATGATCGAGAGCGACATGGGCTGGCTGATATGGGCCAGCGCTCTTCCAGCGCCTCGACCGTCTTGATGACATTGAAGCCTGCCGGCGCAGGACGGACAGGCGATGATATTGACGCCGCGGTGGCGCAGGCCCAGCGACTTGAGGATGTCGAAGCCGACCTTGATCTCCTCGACGGGATCGGCGGCGAGACTGACCGGATGGTGTCGCCGATGCGGCCCACCATCGAACCGATGCCGATCGATGACTTCACCGTGCCGGTGCGCAGGGCCCCGCTCGGTGACGCCAGGTGCAGCGGGCAGTCGATGCGTTCGGACAGCTGGTGATAGGCGCCACCGTCATGAACGGGTCCGAGGCTTCACACTGATCTTGAACTCGTGGAAATCGTGGTCCTGCAGGATGCGGGCGTGGTTGAGGGCGCTCTCGACCATGGCGTCGGGACAGGCTCGCGTACTTCTCCAGCAGTTCGCGCTCCAGCGAGCCGGCATTGACGCCGATTCGCATCGAGCAGCCGTG
>NZ_PEGG01000290.1 GCF_002737765.1 Caulobacter sp. B11
GCGGTTCTCGAAGATCGTCTCGCGGATCCGGCTCTCGCCCTTGGCGGTGGTCATCAGGGCCATGAACTGGGCCTGCAGGTCGGTGGCGAACCCCGGATAGGGCGCGGTCTCCAGATCGACGGCGCGCAGTCGCGAGCCATCGCGCTTGATGATCACCCCGTCCTCGGTGCGAACCACGCCGCAGCCTGCCTCTTCCAGCTTGACCAGCAGGCTGTCGATCAGGTCGGGACGCGCCTTGGTCAGGCGAACCTCGCCGCCCGCCATGGCGGCGGCGACGGCATAGGTGCCCATCTCGATCCGGTCGGGGATCACCGCATGGGTCGCGCCGTGCAGCTTGGCCACGCCGCTGATGGTGATGGTCGGGGTTCCCGCCCCCTCCACATGCGCGCCCATGGCGTTGAGGCAGATCTGCAGGTCGACCAGTTCCGGCTCACAGGCGGCGTTACGGATCACCGTGACGCCGTCGGCCAGGACGGCGGCCAGCATGGCGTGCTCGGTCGCGCCCACCGAGACGAAGGGAAAGACGATCTCCGCGCCCTTTAGCCCACGCGGGGCCTGGGCGTAGACATAGCCCTCATGCAGGTCGATCTTGGCCCCCAGGGCCTCAAGCGCCTGGAGGTGCAGGTCGACCGGCCGCGCGCCGATCGTACAGCCGCCCGGCAGCGAGACCTTGGCCTGGCCTGTGCGGGCGATCAGCGGACCGAGCACGTTGAACGAGGCGCGCATCTGCCGCACCAGATCATAGGTGGCGATGGCGCTGACGATCTCGGGCGCATGCAGGATCGTCTCCGAGCCGTCGGGTCCCTCGATTTCCTCGACCCGCGATCCCAGGCGGGTCAGCAGCTTGCCGAGGAACTTGGTGTCGGCCAGGCGCGGCATGTTGGTCAGGCGCAGCGGCTCGTCGGTGAGCAGACTGGCGGCCATCAGCTTGATGGCGGAGTTCTTGGCGCCGCTGACGGGAATGATCCCGTTGAGCTGCGCGCCGCCGGTGATGGCGATGCGATCCAATGAAAGTCCCTCGGGCGCGCGGCGGGGCAAGGGCGTCGCGCGGATAATATCTGAGTGCGCGGTTCTAGCGGTTGCAAGGGCGCATGCAAGGCATGGGCGCGGAATCCTTAGACGGCGTCGGCGTCTTGCAGTGGAATCGGCGTCGCGGCCGGCGCCGGACCCAGCTTGCGACGACGAAGATTGGTCCGCAGCGCCTGGGCCAGCCGCGCTTCGCGTTCGGCCTTTCCGTTGTCCGGCTTGGGTTTTTCGCTCATGCATCCACAGGTGAAATGGCCGCGACGATCGGTCAAGACGATTTTGGCTTTGCCAACGCCGTTTCGTTCGCTATACGCCCCCTCCTCTTCGCCGCGGTAGCTCAGTGGTAGAGCGCATCCTTGGTAAGGCTGAGGTCCTGGGTTCGAGTCCCAGTCGTGGCACCATCGGTCCCAAATCCCGCAAGGGGTTTGGGACCGACCATTCTCTCATACATCGTCACTCTGAACGCCATCCGTGACCTTTGGGGTCGTCGGGTCCGCCGCGGGGTCGGGATCCGATGATCCCGCCTCGGCGTCCGCCGCATCGAGCACGTCGGCGAGCGCGCGCAGCAGACGCTGACGGGCCTCTTCGCTGGGCGCCTCCTGAATCCGGGCATTGAGCCGCACAAACAGATCCGCGCGCTCATTGTGCCAGTCCAGGCTGGCCGCGCGGCCCGGCGCCAGGCGCGGCGGGCGCGCGCCGATCAGCCGCGCGCCGCCCGAGGGCGACAGTTGGAAGGTCTGGTCGAGGGCGGGAATGGCGATCCTGGCCGGGTCAAATCCAGCCGCCTTGAGCCGCTCAGAAAGACCTTCAAGCGCGCCCGGCTCACCATGAGCCAGAAACACCTGCGCCTTGATCGGTTGGCGGTCGCTGGCCCAGCGCACAAGCCCTGCGGCGTCGGCATGGGCTGAATAGACGTCGATCACCCGAATACGGGCCTTGACCCTCACATCGTCCCCCTGGATCCGCACCAGGCGTTTGCCGTCGACCAGCAGGCGCCCCAGGGTTCCAGCAGCCTGAAAACCGCTGATCAACACCGTCACTTCGGGCCGCCATAGCAGCCGCTTGAGATGGCGCCGAATTCGACCCGCGTCGCACATGCCGCTACCGGCTAGGATGATGTGCCAATCACGGAGCCGTTCGAGCTGGTCGCTCTCCTGCGGCTTCATCAGATAGTGCAAATGCGCGGCGTGGCTCAGTTTCGTAAAGGAATTGGTCTCGGTATCGCGGTTCCAGCCCCGCTCCAGGAAGACGTCGGTCGCCTCGATCGCCAGCGGCGAGTCGAGGAAGATTTCGCCGCGCGGCGCTTCGCCAGATTCCATGACGGCGAGAAGATCCAGCAGCAGTTCCTGAGCCCGCCCCACGGCGAAGGTCGGCATCAGAAGCGGGCCGCCGGCGGCATGGGCCTGGCGCAATTCCTCGGCCAGCAAACGGCGGCGCCCGACCGTATCGGCCGCCTCGCGTTCCCGGTCGCCATAGGTCGATTCCAGCACGAGATGATCGATGCCCGATGGCCCGGTGGGTTCTGGAAGATAGTCCTGGCCCCCGGCGCCAAGGTCGCCCGAGAACAGAAGAGTCTGGGTTTCGCCGTCGACTTCGACGATTAGCTCGATCGAGGCGGCGCCCAGCATGTGCCCGGCGTTCCAGTACCGCGCCTTAACGCCCGGAACGATGTCGACCAGGTCGTCGATCTTGACCTTGCGAAACAGGTCCATGGTCTTGGCCGCGTCCCGGGCCGTATAGACGGGCTCGACCTGCGGTCGCCCGCGCTGCTGGTTGCGGCGGTTGAGATGGAAGACTTCGCTTTCCTGGATTTCGCCCGCGTCGGCCAGCATGACCTCGCACAGGGCCCTGGTCGCGGCCGTCGCATAGATCGGACCGCTGTAGCCGGCCCGCATCAGCTTGGGCAGCATGCCGGAATGGTCGATATGGGCATGGGTCAGCAGCACAGCGTCGACCTTGCTGACGTCAAAGGGAAAGGGCTCGTAGTTCAGCGCCTTGAGGGTCTTTGAACCTTGGAACATCCCGCAGTCGATCAGCAGGGTGAAGTCGTCGCTGCTAAGACGGGCGCAAAAGCCGGTGACACACTCGGCGGCGCCGTGGAAGGTCAGGGTCAAGGCCATTGAACGGCGCTTCCTCTCGTCACGAGACCCAATGGCGAATGCCTCGAGCCCAGCGGATTAAAATCATGATGCGGGCCGTGGTCGAATGACCGCCCTGCTCTCTTGCCCTGTGCGCACGCCGTCGAACTTGATCCGTATCAAGGGGCTTTGACCCTGCGCAAGGCGGTGCCTTCAAAGACAGGGTCTGATGGCCTTGAGGCGCTTAGGGAGATCTTCGATGGACAGGCTGGCGAACAAGGTGGCGGCGATCACGGGCGCGGCGGTCGGGCTGGGGCGGGCGATCACGATCCGCATGGCCGAGGCCGGCGCCTCGGTCGGGATTCTGGACGTCCAGGACGGCCCTGGTCAGGCCCTGGTCTCGGAGCTGTCAGCGCGCGGCCTCAAGGCCATTTACCAGCGTTGCGACGTCAGCCGCGAAGCCGAGGTCGAAAAGGCCCTGGAGGCGGTCGTCGGCCAGTTCGGCCGCCTCGACATCCTCGTCAACAACGCCGGAATCGCGGGGGTCAACAAGCCCACCCACGAGGTGACCGAAGCCGAGTGGGATCATGTGCAGGCGATCAACGTCAAGGGCGTGTTCTTCGGCGTCAAACACGCCATCGCTCACCTGCGTCGCGCCGGGGGCGGCAGCATCATCAACCTGTCGTCGATCTATGGCCTGGTCGGCGGCGCGGACGTGCCGCCCTATCATGCCTCTAAGGGCGCCGTGAGGCTGATGACCAAGACGGACGCCCTGCTCTATGCGCCCGACAAGATCCGGGTGAACTCGATCCATCCCGGCTTCATCTGGACCCCGATGGTTGAGGCCCACCTGCAGACCACGGAGGATCCAGAGGCGGCACGCTTGGCCACGGCCGCGCTTCACCCGCTGGGTCACATGGGCGAGCCCGACGACATCGCCTGGGGCGCGGTCTATCTGGCCTCCGATGAATCCAAGTTCGTGACAGGGTTGGAGCTCGTGATCGACGGCGGGTACACGGCCCGCTGAACAGGTCGTCGTCCCTCCGCTCGAAGCCCCTCAGAACGTCTTTCGCACCCGGAACGACATGAAGGTGCGCGGGGTCGATAGCGCGGTCCTCGACGAAGGCCACGGCGCGCGTGGTGCGATCGGCGAACACCGTACGCCGGATGGTGAA
>NZ_PEGG01000291.1 GCF_002737765.1 Caulobacter sp. B11
ATGCACCGGCGGCAGGCCGCGTTCGCCCGCCGCCCGGGGCGGGGGCGGCGACACCCTCGAGGCCGGGCTGGGCGGAAGTGTCAGTCATGCCCTTCAGGTAGGGCATGAGGGCCGCCGGCTCAAGCGATGGCGATCGGACCGACCAAGCCTTCGTCGCCGCCAGGGACCAGGGCCTTGACCAGGAACCCGGCGCTGATCGGCCGGGCCAAGGCATGATCGCCTGGCGGCGGGACCGGCGAAAAGCCGATCCGGGCGAAATAGGGCGCGTCGCCGACCAGCAGCACCGCGCGCCAGCCGGCGGCGGCGGGCGGCGCAGGCGGCTCGACCAGGGCCTGTCCAGGCCCTCCTGCGCTGTCCCGCCTTCGACCAGCGGCCAGCGGGAAAAGGAGGCCAGAGGAACCCGCCCACGGTCACCGGCCACAGGCGCACGCTGCCGACCACCGCGTCGCCGCGCAGGGCCACGAAGCAGCAGTCGTCGAGCTTGCGATTGCCCTCGCGCAGCCGCTCGGACGACTTGGCCAGGCGGCCGGGCCCGAAGGCGCGGTCGACCAGGGCCAGGACGGCCTCGGCATGGTGGGAAGTTCGGGAACGACCCGGGGCGGGTCGGGCTGGACGGCGATCGAAAGGCTCATGAACTGCGGGTATCCGGACACGAAGAGGGTCATCGCCCCGGATCGCGTCACGGCCATGACAGCCGCCGGCTCCAGGGCGCTTTAGTCGCGGACTCCGGTCCGCGCGGCGCAGGTTCGTCGCTGGCGTCGCATCGGCGAGCCGTCCTTTCGTGCAGAGGGGCGCCAGATAGGGCCCAAGCGCCGGGCCGTCAATGGTTTCCGCCGCCGGGCGCGACAAGGGGATTGCCGAGCCCCTGGCCGCGCGACATGGTCCGCCTCCATGTCCGACCTCCCCGCCGCGCCCGACGCGCCTCCCCTCGACACCCCCTCGCGCGCCCTGTTGCGCCAGCGGGATTTCGTCCTGTTCTGGGGCGCGCGCTTCGTGTCCACCCTGGGCGTGCAGGTGCAGTCGGTGGCCCTGGGCTGGCAGGTCTACGCCATCGCCCGCCTGACACGGTCAGTCGGCGAGTCGGCCTTCATGGTCAGCATGATCGGCCTGGCCCAGTTTCTGCCGCTGCTGGCCCTGACCCTGATCGCCGGCGAGACCGCCGACCGCCGGACCCGCAAGCTGATCGTCGCCGCAAGCCTGGCCGTCGACGCGATCAGCGCCAGCGTCCTGCTGGTCCTGGCCCTGAGGGGCTCGACCGACCTGTGGCCGATCTTCGCGGTCTCGGTGATGTTCGGGCCAGCCGCGCCTTCCTGTCGCCGGCCAGCGGGCCATGGGGCCGATGCTGGTGCCGCGCGCCCTTCTGCCGCGCGCCATCGCCTGGAACTCCCTGGCCTGGCAGAGCGGCTCGATCATCGGCCCGGCCATCGGCGGCCTGCTGCTGATCCATTCGCCCCAGGCGGCGTTCGGCGCGTCGCTGGGCCTCTATCTGACCGCGGCGATCATGACCCTGAACATCCGCCACGCCACCAAGCCCGACACCCAGCCCGGCTCGCGGCTGGAGCTGATCCGCGAGGGGTTGGCCTATGTCTGGAACAACAAGATCGTCTTCGGCTCGATCTCGCTGGACCTGTTCGCCGTGATCCTCGGCGGGGCGACGGCCCTGCTGCCGGTGTTCGCCAAGGACGTGCTGCACATCGGGCCGGGGGGCTTTGGCCTGCTGCGCGCCTCGCCGGCCATCGGGGCCAGCCTGGTGGCCCTCTACCTGGCCGCCAATCCGATCCGCCGCCATTCGGGGCGGATCATGTTCGCCGGCGTGGCGGTGTTCGGGGCCGCGACCGTGGTGTTTGGCCTCTCGCAGCTGGTCTGGCTCTCGGTGGGGGCTCTGATCCTGCTGGGCGGGGCGGACATGCTCAGCGTCTATGTCCGCCAGACCCTGGTGCAGATCGTCACTCCCGACGCCATGCGCGGCCGCGTCGCCGCCGTCTCGGGCGTGTTCATCAGCGCCTCCAATGAACTGGGCGAGGCCGAGAGCGGGGTGGTCGCCCGCTTCCTCGGACCGGTCGGGGCGGCGGTGTTCGGCGGGCTCGGCGCCCTGGGGGTGACAGGCCTGTGGGCCTGGCTGTTCCCGGAGCTGCGCAAGGCCGACCGCCTCGACTGAATCGCCCGGCCGCGGTCAGCCCGCCGCCAGCCTGGACAGGGCCTCGCCGCTCATCCGCCGAGTGGTCCAGTCATCCAGGGTCGCCGCGCCGAGGCTGTCATAGAAGGCGATCGACGGGGCGTTCCAGTCCAGCACCGACCATTCCAGCCGGCCCAGATTCTCGTCCAGGCATCGCCGGGCCAGACCGGCCAGCAGGGCCTTGCCCGCCCCACGCCCCGCGCCTGCGGCCGCACGAACAGGTCCTCCAGCCAAAGGCCGTGGCGGCCGACAAAGGTGGAGAAGTTGTAGAACCACAGGGCGAAGCCGACGGGCTCGCCGTTCAGCTCGGCGATATCGCAAAAGGCCCGGGGGGTCGGTCCGAACAGGGCGGCGGCGACATCGTCCGGGTGGCCTCCACCGCGTCCAAAAGCTTTTCATAGGCGGCCAGATCGCGAATGAACTGATAGATCAGGGATGTGTCGGCCGGTGTGGCCGGACGAATGGTGAGCGACATGGCGGTCTCCGCGCAATTTCTGGACTTCGTACTCGAGCAGCTCGCGCCCTGCGGCCGACTCACCTCGCGCAAGATGTTCGGCGGAGTCGGCCTCTATGCCGAGGGCCTGTTCTTCGCCTTGCTCGACAATGACATCCTGTACCTCAAGGGCGACGACGCCCTGAAGACCGCGTTCGAGGCGGCGGGCTCTCAGGCCTTCGACCCGTTCGGCGAAGGCAAGCCCATGGCCTACTGGTCGGCCCCGGCCGAGGCCCTGGACGATCCCGAGCTTCTG
>NZ_PEGG01000292.1 GCF_002737765.1 Caulobacter sp. B11
CGGTTCTCGGGCAGGGTGATGACCGACGCGCCCTTGGCGGCCTTGGCCTCGGCGCTCGCACGGTCCACTGACTTGGCTGTGATGACCACGGCCGGACGGGGCGCGGGCTCGGGGAAGGCATGATCGCGCCGGGCCACGCCGCGCGTCACCTGCAGATAGACCAGCCCGTCGCGCACCCTGTTTCGGCGAATGGCTTCGCGCAGCACGCAGGTCAGGGCCGCCTGCCCCATCGGATGGGCGATCCGCAACTCGTCGAGGCTGCGCCAAAGGCGCGCGAAATGACCTGTGCAGTCGGCCAGCTTGCCGTCGAACACCGCCCACACCTCGTAGACCCCGTCGGCCAGCTGATAGCCACGGTCCTCGATATGCACCACGGCGTCGCCATGGCGAACGAAACGGCCATTCACATAGGCGAAACGCGACATCTACTCTTCCTCTTCCACCCGGGCGCCGGCCACGCCCAGGGACTTCAGTTTCCGGTGCAGGGCCGAGCGCTCCATGCCGATGAAATTGGCGGTGCGCGAGATGTTGCCGCCGAACCGCAGGATCTGGGCGTTGAGATATTCCCGTTCGAACAGCTCGCGCGCCTCGCGCAGCGGCAGGGCGATGATCCTTTCGGCCCCGATCGCGCCGGCATTGCCGCCGGTGGGCTGTTCCGAGGCGTTGAGCATCTCGGCGGTGATCACGTCGCCGGGCTCGCCCGAGGCCAGGATCAGCATCCGTTCGACATTGTTGCGCAGCTGACGAACATTGCCGGGCCAGGCCTGGACCTGCAGCGTCGCCAGAGCGTCTTCGCCCAGCTTGCGGCGCTGCAGGCCGGTGGCCTCGCAGATCCGGTCGACGAAATAGGCGATCAGTTCGGGGATGTCCTCGCGCCGCTCCGACAGGCCCGGAACCCGCACCGGCACGACATTGAGACGGTGGAACAGGTCCTCGCGGAACCGACCGGCGGCGATCTCATCGCGCAGGTCACGGGACGAGGATGAGATCACCCGGACGTCGACCTGCACATCGCTGTCGCCGCCGACCCGTCGGAAGCGCTGCTCGACCAGCACCCGCAGAATGCGACTCTGGGTCTCGCGCGGCATGTCGGCCACTTCATCGAGATAGAGCGTGCCGCCATGGGCCCGTTCGAACACGCCGATCTTGCGCGGGCGACCGCCTTCGCCCTCCTCCCCGAACAGTTCGACATCGAGGCGTTCCGGCGCCATGCCGGCGGCGCTGACCGCGACGAAATCGTTGCGCGACCGGGCGCTGGAGCCGTGGATCAGGCGCGCCACCAGTTCCTTGCCCGAGCCGGGCGGCCCCGAGACCAGCACCCGGCTATTGGCCGGGGCGACCTTGGCGATCAGCTGGCGCAGGGACTGGGCGGCGTTCGACTTGCCCATCAGACCGTCGGACGAGACGCTCTGGGCCTTCAGGCGGCGGTTCTCGCGCTTGAGATTGGCCGCCTCCAGGGCCCGCTCGACGACCAGCAGCAGCCGATCTGACTTGAAGGGCTTCTCGAGAAACTCATAGGCCCCGCGCTTGATGGCGCTGACGGCGGTTTCGATATTGCCGTGGCCCGAGATCATGATCACCGGCAGGTCGGGATCCAGTCCCTTGATCATGTCCAGCAGTTCAAGCCCGTCCAGGCCGCCGCCCTGCATCCAGATATCGAGGATTAGCAAGGCGGGCTTGCGAGCCCGCAAGGCCGCCAGCGCCTGGTCGGAGTCAGCCGCCATGCGCACGGCATAGCCCTCGTCCTCGAGGATGCCGCCCACCAGTTCACGGATATCGACCTCGTCGTCGACCACCAGGACGTCGGCGCTCATGTCATCTCCTCCAGGCTCGTCGGCGCGCTGGCGGCGGCCAGTCGCGCGGTCGTCGGGAATCTCAGCACCACCCGGGCTCCGGGGCCTTGCTGAGCGTCGGTCAGGGTCAGTTCGCCCTCATGGTCTTCCATGATGCGCTTGACGATCGCCAGGCCCAGGCCCGTGCCCTTTTCGCGGGTTGTGACATAGGGCTCGGTCAACCGGTCGCGATCCCGCGCGGGTAGGCCGACGCCGTTGTCTTCGATAATCAGGCACAGGTCGTCTTCGTCGGACACCAGCGTGGCCGAAATCCGGCCGGGCGGGTCGGGCTGAACCAGTCGACGGGCGGCCACCGCCTCGCCGGCGTTCTTGAGAATATTGGTCAGGGCCTGCCCTACCATCCGGACATCGCAATTGACCCAGACCTCGGCGGCGGGCTCCTCGAGCGCGATGGTGATCTCGCTGTCGACGAATCGCTGGGCGAAGACCGACTGACGCAGCAATTCGGTCAAATCGGCTGGCGCGAAACGGGGCGCCGGCATGCGGGCGAAGGCCGAGAACTCGTCGACCATCCGGCCGATGTCGCCGACCTGCCGGATGATCGTCTCGGTGCAGCGGTCAAAGGTCTCCAGATCGCTGGTGATGTCCTTGCGATACTTTCGGCGGATCCGTTCCGCCGACAGCTGGATCGGGGTCAGCGGGTTCTTGATCTCGTGGGCGATGCGCCGGGCGACATCCTTCCAGGCGGCGTTGCGTTGGGCGGCCACCAGACGGGTGATGTCGTCAAAGGTCAGGACCAGGCCTTCGGCGGCATGGCCGGCTGAACGCACCCGCAGTCGGCGCGTCTCACCGCCCCGCATCACGTCGACCTCGATCTCGGCGTCGGCCCGACCGCCGCTGATTTCCTCGATGACCGCGTCAAATTCCGGCGCGGCGTCGGTCAGGGGGCGGCCGACGGCGTCGTCATCGAGCGCCAGCAGCGCCCCGGCGCGGCGGTTGACGGCCGTGATCCGCCCCTCGGCGTCCAGGCCGACCACCCCGGCGCTGACGCCTGACAGCACGGTCTCGATGAACTGACGGCGCGATTCCGCGTCCAGTCGCGCTGTGCGCAAGGCGGCCTGCTGCGCCTGAAGATCCGTGGTCATCATGTTGAAGGCGTTGGACAAGGCCCGGATTTCGTCAGGCCCGACCGTGACGTCCACTCGGGCGTCAAGATCCCCGGCCGAGACCCGCCCAGCCGCCTGAACCAGGCCCGAAACCGGCGCCGCGATCGAATTGGCGGCGGCAATGCCCACCCAGACGGCGGCGACCAGCACCAGCAGGGCGGTCTCGATGTAGCTGAGCACGAAGATGCCCTGGATCCGGGCCTGGCTTTGCGCGGCCTCCCGATAGGAAACCAGCGACGCTTCGGTCTCCTTCAGATGGTTCATGATGCCGGCGTCCACGCGCCGGGCCACATAGAGATAGCCGTCCGGGAAGGCCTTGAGCCGATAGAGGGCCCGAAACAGATCGGCGCTGGCGAACTGTTCGGCCGAGACGTCGCCGGTGTCGGTCGCCTGGAAGGTCGAGGGCGGCGGCGCGAGGTAGGCGGCGAATCGGACCCCTCGGCCCGGGCGAGAATTCGGCCGTCACGATCCAGGACATAGGCGGCGGCGAAGCCGTTGTCCTCGGTGAGACCTGTCAGGAAATGGGCGAAGACGACCGGCGAGCGCTCCATGTCTGGCGCGACCTGATTGAGGTTGGCGGCCATGGTGACGATGTGGTCGCCGATATAGCTGGTCTGTTCCTCGACATAGGATCGGGCGACCGTGGCGGAATTTTCGACCACCGTGCGAACCCGGTCGCTGAACCAGCCCTCGACGCCGCGATTGACCAGCGACCGAAGAACAGGGCGACGATCACCGCGGGGGCCACGGCGGCCAGCGAGAACAGCCAACGAAACGCAGATGGAGCCGCGCCCCGGCGTCGCTGGAGCGGGCGTCGACCAGTTC
>NZ_PEGG01000293.1 GCF_002737765.1 Caulobacter sp. B11
CGCGCTGTGGTTAAAAGCTTCGACGCCGCCGAGGCCCGGAAGGTTCCGGGCGTGGTCGAGATCTATGAGATCCCGACCGGGGTCGCTGTCGTCGCCGACAGCACCTATGCCGCGCGCATGGGCCGCGAGGCGCTGAAGGTCGAATGGAACGAGGACAAGGCCGAGAAGCGCGGCTCCAAGGCGCTGGCTGACCACTATCGCGACATCGCCGCCGGCAAGGGTCCGGCCGATCTGAAGTGGGAAGCCTTCGACTCCAAGGGCGACGCCGCGGCGGCCTCGGCCGGCAAGGACGCCTTCGAGACCACCTACCACTTCCCCTATCTGGCCCACGCGACGATGGAGCCGATGAACTGCGTCGCCCAGGTCGACGGCAACAAGGTCAAGCTGACCTTCGGCTCGCAAGGCCCGACCCTGGACCAGCTGAACGCCGCCAAGATCGTCGGGACCCTGCCGGGCTCGGTCGAGATCGAGACCCTGTTCGCGGGCGGCTCGTTCGGCCGGCGCGCCACCTTCCAGTCGGACTATTCGGCCGAGTGCGTGCAGATCGCCAAGAAGGTCGGCAAGGGTCGTCCGGTGAAGCTGGTCTGGACGCGCGAGGACGACATGCGCGCCGGCTACTACCGGCCCATGGTGCACCACGCCGTGCGCGTGACGCTCGACAAGGACGGCTATCCGGCCACCTGGCGTCACCGCATCGTCGGCCAGTCGGTCATGAAGGGCTCGCCGATGCCCACCAAGGGCGTTGACACCTCGGCCGTCGAGGGAGCCATGGGCTCGCCCTATCTGAAGGCCACCCCGATCGTCGACGCTCAGGTCGCCCTGCCCGACGCCGGTGTGCCGGTCCTGTGGTGGCGTTCGGTGGGGGCGACCCACACCGCCTTCGCCATGGAGCACACCATCGACCAGCTGGCCCGCAAGGCCGGCAAGGATCCGGTCGACTACCGCCGGGCGCTCTACACCAAGGCCGGCGCCCAGCGTCATCTGGATGCGCTCAATCTCGCCGTCGAGAAGGCCGGGCCCAAGGTTACGACGGGCTATACGCGCGGCGTGGCCGTTCACGAAAGCTTCGGCTCGGTGGTCGCCCAGGTCGCCGAGGTCAAGCTTGTGGACGGCGCGCCCCGAGTCGGGCGCGTGGTCACCGCCATCGACTGCGGCATCGCCATTTCGCCTGACCAGGTCGCGGCCCAGATGGAAGGTGGCACCTGCTACGGGCTGTCGGCGGCTCTCTTCGGCGAAGTGACCCTGACCGAGGGGGTCGTTGATCAGAGCAATTTCGACACCTATCGCGTGCTGCGTTTCAACGAGGCGCCGACCGTTGAGGTTCACATCGTGCCGTCGAACAATCCCCCGAGCGGGGTCGGCGAGCCCGGCACGCCGGTGATTGGCCCGGCGGTGGCCAATGCCCTGCTGGCCCTGTCGAACCAGTCCACGACCCGACTGCCCTTCTCGGCCGCCACGGCCTAACCGCGTCAGTAACCGATAGTATCAGGACGGACGCCGAACCCCGGCGTTCATGAGTCGGCATGGTCGAGCCCGTCAGTGTTTCCGTCTTTGACAAGCTCACGCCTCGGGAGCGCGAGATCCTGCGCCTGGTCGCCGGCCACATGCAGTCCAAGGAAATCGCGCGCCACCTGGACCTGTCGCCCAAGACGGTCGAGATGCATGTGCTCAGCGCCCGTCGTCGCCTGGGCGGGGTAAGCCGGCGAGACGCCGCCCTGGCCTTCGTCGCCTGGGAGGCGGACCCCGGCAATGACTACCGTAGGCAACCGTCCGCCATGGCTGTGGGTGACGACCTCGGCTCCTCTGATCCCCATAATGGGGGTTCCGATGAACGACAACGACAACCAGACCTCCCGGGAGGCCACGGGCTTCTTCGTGGCGACCTGGCGGACGCTGGAGGACAGCCTTCTGACTCTGGCGGCCACGCCGGAGCGGGCCGAGCTGGTGGGCGAGACCATCTGGTCGCTGCGCAAGGCGCAGAACGAGGGCGTCTCCGGGACGGACCTGACTCTGAGGACGCTGGCGGCGATCGCTTTCCTGACCGACGCCGCGCCCCTCACCCAGGACATCGTGATGGGGACTGGCGTTACCGGCTCAACACCCTCCAGTGGTTGGGCATGATCGTCGGCATCGCCATCGGCGCGGCCGTCCTGTTGGGCGGCACGATCATGGTGGCGCACGAATTCATGTTCATTCTGGACCGGGTCAGGACCAATGCGCCCGTGGCGCGTGACAGCGTGAAGGCCCCCACGCCGCCGCGCCCGCGACGCGCCCTCGCGGCCCGCTCTATTAGGGCGAAAGGCGCGATGGAAAATCATCTGATCCATCTGGCCCAGCTGTTCGCCGCCCTGGTCTGCGGTCTGGCCCTATGGCGGGGCGACAGGCCGGCGCGATTGGTCGGCCTGGCCTATGGCACCGGCTTCGCCATCGCCCTCCTGGCCTTCAATGGCGCCGGACGGATGTCGAGGTCCTGCCGTTCCTGCTCGATGCGACGATCCTGGCGGTGTTTGTCTGGGTGTCGCTGCGCTGGAGGCGTGTCTGGATCGCCGTGGCGGCCGCCTGCCTGCTGATGGCCACGGTCGCCCATGCGGCGGCCCTGATGGACCTGCGCATCGCCCTCAACACGATCATCATGAACCCAGAATATCTGGAACATGGGCGCCGTCTTCGCCCTGCTGTGGGGCGCGGTCTGGGGATCGCCCCGGCCTGGCCCATTATCATCCCGCCTGGCGGCCTGAGCACCCCGATGGTGGCCGCCTGATGCCCGCCCAGCTGATCCCCAAGGCGATGACCGTCCTGGCCGTTCTGGTCTGTCTCGCCGCGCTCTGGCGGGGCGACCGACCGACCCGGCTGATCGCCGGCCTGTTCCTGTTCGGTTGGTTTTCTGACGCCGCTGGCGCGAGAGGCCGGCGGGCTGGTCTTGGTGCTGGGGCTCGACCTGGCCGCCCTGGCGGTGATGGTCGGGATCTCTCTGCACTGGCGGCGCCTGTGGATCGCGACGGCGGCGGCCTGCCAGCTGATCGCCGCATCCTCGCACGTGGCCCGCCTGCTCGACCCCAGCCTGTCAGGCTATGTCTATATCACCAGCCTGGG
>NZ_PEGG01000294.1 GCF_002737765.1 Caulobacter sp. B11
GCGATCATCGACGTCGAAGACCTTCGCCACCCTGGCGCGCGCCGCCCTCGCCTAGGCGTTCTCTTCGCGCCATGGCGGGCCTGGCCATGGAGGCGCCGCCGATGGCGCATAACGCCGCACCGTTCTCGCCGCTTCGCCAGTTCCTCAAGCGCCTCGACGCCGAGGCGCCGCCCGCCCCCGTGCAACGCGTGATGGTTTGGCGCGGGGCCGACATCGACGGCGACGGGGCCGCTGATTTCGCCAATCCCACCGGCGCGGCCCGCGCGGCCACGATGATTTCGGCGACGGCCAGTTCGGCGCCTCGCGCGACGGCGGGACCCGCCAGCACGAGGGCGTCGACTATGCCGCGGTCGCCGACCAGCCAGTCGCGGCCCCACTCTCGGGCTATGTGACCAAGATCGGCTATGCCTATCCCGGCTCGACCCTGCAGTTCGTCGAGATCACCAATCCGGCCCTCGGCTACGCCGCCCGCGCCTTCTATGTCAGCCCGGAGGTCGAGCTCGGACAGACCGTGCGCCTGGGTCAGCCGATCGGCCGCGTCGAAAGCCTGCAACAGCGCTATCCCGGCATCGTCGACCACGTCCACCTTGAGATCCTCAAGCGCGGCGACCGCGTCAACGCCGAACGCCTGATCGTCAGCCGAATGGTCGCCCGCGCCTAAGCGGCCCTCCTCCGACCGCGCGACGATCGCCGCGCGGTCGCGCGCCCGTCAGAAGGGCGACTGCACCGAAACCCTCAGGCCGTGGCTTTCGCTATTGTCGCCGACGCTGTTGTCGAGGTCGAAGCCCAGCGTCAAGCCGCCCGTGACCTGGAAATCGACCCCCAGTTCCAGCCGGATCAGGTTACGATCGATCGGGTCGACCGCGACGCGATAGGCCGGGCCGCCGAGCCAGTCGGAATAGGTCAGGACCGCCTCGCCGGGATCCTCGAAGTCGTGGCTATATTCCAGACGAACCCTTGGCATGATGGCGCCGAACGTGGTGGCGTGGACATAGTCGCCGCGCAGGCCGAGGGTCGCGGCCAGGGTCCGCACGGTCTGGGCCGCGAAGGTCAGGCCATAGACCCCGCCACCGGTTTCGGCGAAGGCGTCCAGGGTCGAGCGGCTGGCCCCCAGCCGGCCATAGGGCGAGATCAGCCAGTTGGGACCGCGCCGTTCGATCCCGGCGGTGACCGATCCGAACAGCTGGTCGCCGCCGCGCTCGCCGCGCGCCAGGCCGTCCGTGGCGGCGATGACCCGACGGGAGTCGAAGTCGAGACTGCCCACCCCGATCACCCCGTCGATGAAGGCGTCCTTGATGGGCTGATAGCTGGCATAGGCGCCGCCGCTATAGCCTTGAACCCGGCTCTTGGCGCCCTGCTGGCCGATCCGGCTGGAGTCGCGGCCGTAGCCCAGACCGACCCCCACCGCCAGATGCTCGCCGACCCGGTAGTCGGCGCCGAAGGTCAGACCATCGGTCGTGAAGCGGAAGCCGCTTTCCGAGCCGACCGTGTCGCGCAGACCAAAGTCCGCCGATCCGGCCGCCCAGACGCCCCAGCGACTGGGCTTGGCGCCCGATCCGCCCGAGACCGGGTCGCCGGCCGACGGCGTCGCCGACAAAGACCGGCCACGGCCCAGGCCGTCTGCCCCGTCGAGGATCATCTGCCGCTCCAGATCGAGCGCCGCATAGCGCCGGAAGCGGTTCATGGCCTCGAGGCCGTCGGGTCGATCGGGCGAACCGCCCGACAGCGAAATCAGGTTGGCGTTGCCGCCGCCGACGCCCGCGCCGCCGCCATGCAGGGTCTCCATCCGCCGGTTGTAATTGCTCAGCTGGGCGCTGACAAAGCGGCGGGCCGCCGCGTCCTGGGCGGCGATCAGGCCGCGAATGTCAGGGTCGGAGCCGGGATCGGGCCGGCTGTTGACGATCACCGTCACCCGGCCGGGGGCCGAGGTGGCGAAGGCGTTGGTCAGGGTGTAGCCGATCTGGGCGGTCCCGGCGAAGTCGGCCGCCGGGGTGAAGGTCAGGCGATAGACGCCCGCCGACGGCGCGGTGATCGTCGCCGTCCCCGCGCCGTTCGGACCGAGTTCGGTGATGGCCGCGGCGGTGAAGGGGCCGCCGCTGGCGCCCGCCGTCAGCTCCAGGCTGGCCACCTGACCCGCCAGGATCTCGATGGTGATCGGCGGCGCGGTCAGCGGGACGGGATTGACCGTCACCGTCACCGGGACCGGGGCCGAGGTTCCGAAGGCGTTGCTGAGCGTATAGGTGAAACTGTCGGCCCCCGAGAACCCGACGGCGGGCGCATAGGTGATGGTCAGGCCGCTGACCGTGGCCGCGCCATAGGCCGGCGCCGTGGCCACCGCCGCGCCAGTCGGAGACCCGCTAGCCCCCTGCCCCGCCGCGACCTGGCCCGGCTGGCCGGCCAGGATCACCAGGGTCTTGGCCTGGCCTACGGGGACGGCCAGGGCCGACACCGTGACCGTGACCGTCGCCGGCCCGCTGGTCCCGCCCGGGCCCGAGGCGGTGTAGGTGAAGCTGTCGGTTCCGAAGAAGTCGCTGGCCGGCGCGTAATCGATGTTCAGGCCGTTGAGCGAGGCCACGCCGTGGGCGGGAGCCGAGGCCAGGGCCACCGCCGTCAGCGGACCGCTGTCATTGGCCGTCACCGCGATCGAGACCGGCTGGTTGGCCGGGGTGGCGGCGGTGTCCGCCACCGCCACGGGGACGGCGGCGGCGACCGTCACCGCCACCCGGGCCAGGCCGCTGGTCCCGCCCGGCCCGACCGCCTGATAGTCGAATCCGTCCGCGCCGTAGAAGCCGGCGGCGGGCGTGTAGACCACGCTCGCGCCGCTGACGACGGCCGTGCCGTGAGCGGGCGGGCTGACGATGGCCAGGCTGGTGAAGAGGCCCGTCACCTCGGCCTGCAGGTCGATGGTCACCCCGCCGGCCCCATAGGGCGCCTGGGCCGTGGCGTCCTCGACGACCGGCGGCGGCGCGGGCGAGACCGCGAGGGTCAGGGCGCGACCAACGGTGAAGGGCGCGCCGGCCCCGAAGGTCGAGTCGGTCGCCGTGACCGTGAGCGCGAAGGTCCCCGCCTGGGTCG
>NZ_PEGG01000295.1 GCF_002737765.1 Caulobacter sp. B11
CAAGGGCGAGGCGGACAAGATCGCCCGTCAGATGGCCAATACCGCCGGCGCGGCGGTGTTCACCGGGCCCTCCGACGATCCGGCCGGCTGGGTCGCGGTCGGTCGCGCCTTCACCCGTTTCGCCCTGACCGCCACGGCGCGGGGCTTGAAACTGGCCTTTCTCAACCAGCCCGTCGAGGACAAGCCCACCCGCGCGCGTCTGGCCGCCTGGCTGGGCGCGCCCGACCGTCGGCCCGATCTGATCGTCCGCTTTGGCGAAGGCCCCGCCATGCCCCGCTCCCTGCGCCGGCCGGTCGCCGCCGTGCTCTTGACCTGAGCCTCGAGTCGATTTTTCGCCGGCGCCTGTCGGAACGGTTCGCGTGCTAGCGTTCTTGTATCGTCAACACCGATTGGGAGGACTCCCCATGGCCTATGTCGATGGTTTCGTACTCGCGGTCCCGAAGGAAAAGCTCGACGCCTACAAGGATATGGCGCGCCTGGGGGCAAGGTCTGGATGGAGCATGGCGCGCTGTCCTATGTCGAAACGATCGGCGACGACGTGCCCTATGGCGAGCTCACCTCGTTCCCGCGCGCGGTGATGGCGACCGAGGACGAGGTCGTGGTCTTTTCCTGGATCACCTATGCCGACCGAGCCGCCCGCGACGATATCATGGCCAAGGTCATGGCCGATGAGCGCCTGAAGGCCTTCATGACCGACACCCCCTTCGACGGCAAGCGGATGATCTTCGGCGGCTTTGAGGCCTTTCTGGAGCTGTAGGGTTTCAGGCGCTTCACAGGTAACTGTCGTCATACGATAGTGAGCGTGACCCGATCCCGGAGCGCGCTTTGCCGACAATCCTTCTGGTCGCCGGTCCGAACGGCGCGGGAAAGACGACTTTCGCGACGCGCTGGATCAATGACAGCGCGCCCAACTATGTCTTCGCCAACGCCGATGAGATCGCGCGTCGTTTAACGGAACCGACGCTCTCCTCGACCGAGCGGGACATGCGGGCCGGGCGGCTGATGCTGGCTCAGCTTGATGCGCACGTCGCGCGGGGCGCGGACATTGTGTTGGAAACGACCTTGTCCAGCCGCCTCTATGCCCGGCGGATCATGCAATGGCGAGCGTCCGGATACAGCGTCGTACTGGTCTATGTCGGCCTGCCGAATGTCGAGGCGTCTATTTCGCGCGTCGCCCATCGCGTTCGGATGGGCGGCCACGACGTCGCTGAGGGCGACCTTCGTCGTCGCTTCGAGCGCAGTCGCGCGAACCTCGAGATCTACAAGGCCCTGGTCGATCGTTGGGAGGTCTGGGAAAGTCGCGAGGGAACGACTAGTTTCGTCGCCAGGAGTTCGTCATGACCAAGACGCCAGACCCTGAAAGCATCGCCAAGGCCATGAGCGACGCCGCGTGGGTCGCGACCCATGGCACGCGCGAGGAGCGTTCTGGAAGGTTCATAGCCTCCGGGCCTGGGCCAGTGGACCGCGAGGCGGCAGGCAAGAGCGCGGCCGCGCGACGTCAGGCGTCGGCCAGCCGCGCCTGACCCGGCCTAGTAGAAGAACCGCTCCTCGACGATCTTGCCGTCCTTGACGGTATAGAGGCCGACCTCGTCCATGGTGATCCGTTCACCGGTCGACTTGGGGGTGATTTCCATCTTGAAGCCGACGACGAACTGGTCGCCGTTGAAATAGGGGCCGGTGATCTCGGCGCCGTGCACCTCGTGGTTGGCGGCCCACCACTCGCTCTTGCCGCGAACCGCGGCCTTACCCTCGATGCGGGCCATGTCGCCTGGCGCGGCCTCAAGGCTGACGACGTCGTCGGACCAGTATTTCTCGCCCGGGGTGTCGAAGTCCCCCGCCTTGCACAGGGCGACGAGGTCGGCGGCGATGTCCTGGATGGTCATGATAGGGCTCCTTCGGAGGCTTGCGAGACCGCCAGCATCGACCCGGTTCCGAAGGCTGGCAAGGCCTGGCGTTCACTTTTTGTTTCGATTCGGCGCTGTTGCTGACAGTCCTTGGCGGCAGGGGCGCATCATCCGGATCCAGGCTAGGATCGGGGTCATGACAGAGACTTCGTTCCCCGGATTCGCCGCCGCCGATCTCGCCTTCCTGACCGGCCTGGCCGCCCACAATGACCGCGACTGGTTCATCGCCAACCGCGCGCCCTATGACGAGGGTCTCAAGCCCACCCTGGCGGCGCTGATCGTGGCCCTCAACGCGGCGTTCGAGGGTCTGGACCTGCCCCTGGCCGGCGATCCCAAGAAGAGCGTGTTTCGCCTCCACCGCGACGTGCGGTTCTCCAAGGACAAGCGACCCTACAAGACCCATGTCTCGGCCACCCTGACCCGCGACGGCCAGAAGATGTCGCCGGGCATGCTCTATGTGCATATCGAGCCTGAGGCCGGGGATCGGCCGGTCTTTGACCCCCAGACCATCGACCCGCTGGATCCCTCGACCCTGCCGTCCGCCCAGGCCGGCGGCGACGGCTATGCCGGACGCGGCGCCTTCGCGGCGGCGGGTTCTATCTGTCGGAGCGGCCGCAGATCGACGCCTTCCGCCGCGCCATCGCCGCCGATCCCAAGGGCTGGACGGCGGTCGAGGCGGCCCTGGCGGCCAAGGGCCTGCCGCTTGAGCCGGGCGAGCCGACCAAGCGCATGCCCAAGGGCTTCGAAGGGGAGGCGGGCGGCCCGCTGGAGGCGGCGATCAAGCGCACCCGCTGGCTGGTGCGCCGCGACCTGAGCGGCGCCGAGATCGGCGGGCCGGACCTGCCCGGGATCATCGCCGGCTTCGTGGCCGACGCCTGGCCGCTGATGCTGTTCGGCTGGAAAGCCCTGCGGGAGTCGCCGTCAGGCTCGCCTCAATAGGCGACCTTCAGCCTCAGGGTGGCGACCAGGGCGTTGTCGATCTCTCGGTCTCCGGCGGGTCCCGTCATTGGGCGGACCGCCAGAATTGTTCAGCAGGGTGACATGCGCCGCGGCGCCCTCTCAGCCCAGCCTCGTCTCAAAGTCCAGGTCCAGGCGATCGGCAGATCGTCCAGCAGCCGTCCGCGTTGGGCGACGCCGCCAGCGACGACGCCGCTGACGTCGGCCGAGTCGTCCAGGCTCACGGTCAGCGCCCGAAATGTGCGGCCTCTGACCAGGGTGACCGCTAGGGAACCGGGCCGCCGTTCCCGGGCGGGGATTTTGTCTGGAAACAAGCTCTTAAGCAGTAGGGCGCAGTCTGACGGAAGTTCCGGCCGTCACGAAGAGGGCTGCCGGGTGGGAGGACGCCATGTCGTCGACCGTAACATCCAGCTTTCGCCGCCGCGGTCTTGATCATTTCGAGCCGGTTGACGACGATCCGCAAATCCAGCGCCGGTTGCGCGGCGTGCTCGAGCAGATCGACTATACGGCATTTGCTTCGAACAAGGCCCTGATCGGCCAGGCCCTGGGCCACGTCGACGCAACGCACTTCCAACGCATGGCGGTCGCCGCCGCCCAGGCGCGCGCCCAGTGGGTGGCCGCGGCCGTGACCATCACCGAAACCTCGCACTCGTTATCGCCCGAGCAGGTCGCCAAGCTGGCCCACATGCGCGCGGCCTATGAGGAATTGGCGGAGGCCTACGAGGCCATGCGGCGCATGGTCGAGCGGGGCTATGTGATGTTCCGCGCCGCCCCCGGTCCGACCTGACCGCGCCGAGTTATTTATCCGGGTAATATTGACGTTTTAATTTATCCGGGTAGAAAGCGCGGCACAGGAGGCCGCTATGACCGGACGAAAGGCGCTGATGCGCGACTACCGTGACCGTGTGGTCGCGCCGGGGATCTATGCCGTGCGCTGCGCGACGAGCGCGGAGGTCTGGGTGGGGGCGACTCCCGATCTGGCCACGCGCCGCAACGGCATGTGGTTCGCCCTGAAGCACGGCTCCCACCCCGAGCCGACCCTGCAGGCGGCCTGGAACGCCCATGGCGAGGCCGCCTTCAGCTTCGAGCCGCTTGAGACCATCGACGACCGGGAGCTGGAAGCCCTGGGTCGAGCGTCGCTGCTCAAGGCGCGTCGGCAGCACTGGCTGGAAACCCTGGGCGCGCGGGGGCTGAACCGATGAGCGGACATCACGCCGTCTTCCTCGGGGCCGAACGGGTCTTTGTCGGCTCGCAACTGGAAGCCGCGCTGCACGCCCAACGCCTGGCCGGGACCGCGCCCGACGCCGCGCTGCTGATCTTTGATCCCGAGGGGCGGCAGGTGGACTTCGACCTGCGTGGCGGACCCGTGGACCTGGTCAATCGCCTGTCGACCCCCGCCGACGCCGGCCTCGCGCCGCGCGGTCGCGGCCGTCCCAAGCTGGGCGTCACCGCCCGCGAGGTGACCCTCTTGCCGCGCCATTGGGAGTGGCTGGCGGCCCAGCCCGGCGGCGCCTCGGTGGCGCTTCGCAAGCTGGTCGAGGCGGCCAAGCGCGAGGGAGAGGGGCCG
>NZ_PEGG01000296.1 GCF_002737765.1 Caulobacter sp. B11
CCCCTTCCTGGACGAGCTTCGCGACTTCCAGGCCGCCCTGGCCCCGCGCGTGGCCGGGCGGATCCGCATCGCCCCCAGCCTGTCGCGCGGCGGCTACGCCGACCAGATGAACATCGCCACCTGGACGGCGGAGACGGTGATCGGCCAGATCGAGACCGAGCGGCCGATCAGCGCCGCCGAGGCCGAGCTCGAGGTCACCCTGATGACCGGCCGACGGGTCACCCGGCTGGCCGAGGTGCGCTCGGGCCTCCTGACCGGTTGGCATGATCGCAGCCGGGCCTGGAAGGCCGACCAGGAGGGTCCCTTTGGCACCCTGCTCAGCCTGGGGATCTGCGAACTTCTGGGCGTGATCCGGGGCGAGCGGACGGCCTTTCACGAGCTCCTGAGCGCGGTCGAGGGCCCGGCCCAGGTGGTCTTCGTGCCCGACGAGGTGAGTGTCCCAAACGCCAGGACCGTCATCGAGCAGATGCTGCGCACCGATGACGAGCGCGCCGCGATCGCCGCCGATCTGGCCCAGGCCTTGGGTCAGGGACCGGTCACCCCGACGCCGGGGGACTGGATGTTCATGGGCGCGGCCCTGAAGGCCCTGCAGCAGACGCCGACCCTGGATCGCTACGACATGCTGACCCGCACGGGAATCCAGGCGGCCGGACCGCCCGACGCTGTTCTGATGTCGCTGCACGCCGAGACGCCGGTCCTGCTGCGCCACCGTCGCCTGGGCTATACCTTCCGCATGCACGACTATCGGCTCAAGGACGCCGGCCCGGCCGTGGCCGCCTGGCTGCGCGCCGAGTTCGTACGCGAACGCTACAGCGTCGACGACCTCAAGCGCGACTACGGCACGCTGCTGGACCTGTTGCGCGAACGCTCGCCGACGACCCAGCTGCTGATCTGCAACACCATGTCGACCTCGGGCTTCGACGATCTGCAGGCCTATTCGGCCTATGACCAGCCCCTGTCGCTATCGATCAACAGCGTTCGGTTCCGCGAGCTGAACCTGATGCTGCACGACCTGGCGCGCGAGCGGGGAATCGCCATTGTCGACACCGACGCCATCGGCGCGGAACTCGGCGGCGGCACGAGCATCCGGGACGGCGTGCATCAGGACGGCGCGATGCAGGCGGCCCTGCGCGACGAGATCCTGCGCATCCTGCAGGCTCGGGGCGTCAGGGGGTTCGCCGCCAAGTCTCCCGCGACTCAGGCCGCGCGGCTCGCCCGGGTCAGCTGACCTCGAAATCCACCGCCAGGGCGGTCAGCTCATCCGGCGACGACGGCAGAGCCTCGTCCGGACCGTCGCTGAGCACCGCCAGGGGCCGCCCCACCACCTGCCAGTCGCCCTCGGCGCAGTGGATGGCGCGCAGGATCCCCGCCTGGCCGGCGCGAACCTCGACCAGGGCCTTGTGGGTTTCCAGTTCGACCACCAGATCGCCGATCTCGAAGGCGCGCCCGACCTGGCCATGCCATTCCAGAACGCGGACTTCTTCGACATCGGGGATCGGGCCGGGGACGGTAAGAGCGTAGAGCATCACGACTTTCCAGGTCTGGAGGATTCAAGAAGCCGCCGGATCGCCGTGATCACGCGGTCCGCGTCCGGAAGGGCGGCGGCTTCCAATACAGGATTCGACGAGACGGGCGCGGGCAATGCGCCGACCCGCGCGGTCGCGATCGGTCCGGTGCGCTCGAGGACTTGAAAGAGGATCTCGACGCCGACCCCGCAGGTCAGCTGCCCCTCCTCAAGGGTCACCAGGGCGCCGGTCCGGGCGGCGGATTGGGCGATCGTCTCGATGTCCAGCGGGGCCAGACTGCGCAGATCGATCACCTCGCAGCTGACGCCGAGGCGATCCAGCGCCTCGGCCGCCTCAAGGGCGATCCGGGTCATGTAGCTGTGGGTGGCCAGGGTCACGTCGGTCCCCGCCCGCCGAACGATCGCCTTGCCGATCGGCACATGCCCCTCGGCGACCGGAACCTCGCCCGCCGTCGGGAACAGCCGCTTGTGGTCCATGAACACCACCGGCCCGTCCTCCAGCATCGCGGCCTTCAGCAGGCCGTAGGCGTCGGCCGGCGTCGAGGGCGCCACGACCTTCAGGCCGGGCACGCTCATCAACCAGGCTTCCAGGCATTGCGAATGGGCCACGCCCTGGCCCTTGGCCCCGGCGGTGGTCTTGACGACCAGCGGCGTTCGGATCTGCCCGCCGGTCTTGAACCGGGCCTTGGCCGCATAGTTGACCAAGGGGTCCAGCCCCAGCATCAGGAAGTCCATATAGGTGATGCTGACCACGGGCCGCAGGCCGGCGGCGGCGGCCCCGACGCCCAGGCCGATCATGGCCTCTTCGGCCACCGGCGTATCCCGCACCCGGGTCGGACCGAAGGTGGCGCTGAGTCCGACGAACTCCTTGTACGAGCCGCCAAACGGGCCGACGTCCTGTCCCAGCAGGACGACACGCGGATCGTCGCGCATCGCCTCGCGCATCGCCCGGGCGATCGCTTCGCGAAAGAAGATCTTGGTGGTCGCCGGCTGAATATCAGAGGACATCGGTCAGGGCCTCCGCCGCATCCGGAAAGGGCGCCGCTTCGGCGAAGGCCATGGCCGCGACGGCTGCCTCATGGGCCTCCGACCGCATCCGCGCCAGGGCCTCGGCGTCGAGATCCCCCGCGTCGAGCAAGTGCGCCGCCAGCCGCTCGATCGGGCAGCGGGTCTTGACGACCGCCATCTCCGCCGCGCTGCGCGTCTCCCGCGTCGAGGAGGAATGGCTGTAGAAGCGCTCAGAAAGACATTCGAGGAAGGCGGCCCCGCCGCCGGACCGGGCGCGGGCGACATAGGCGCGCATCGCCTCGCTGACCGACAGGACATCGGTTCCGTCGACGGTCGCATGGGGCAGGCCGAACGGCGCCGCCAGGTCCGACAGGGCCGCGGGGGCCAGGGCGTCGGCGCGCGGCGTCGACACCGCCATCTGGTTGTTGTCGCACACCAGGACCAGGGGAAGCTTCCAGATCGCCGCGAGATTCAGGGTCTCGTGCAGGGCCCCCGCCGCGCAGGCCCCGTCGCCGAAGATGCAGACCGCGACGGCGGGGATCTGGCGAACCTGAAAGGACAGGGCGACGCCGGCGGCGATGGTCAGGTTGCCGCCGACCACCGCGTGGGCGCCGAAGAAGCCCTCGCTCGGCTGGGCCAGGTGACCGCGCCCGCCCTTGCCGCGATTGGTGCCCGAGGCCTTGCCCAGCAGCTCGGCCATCACCCGCCCGGGGTCCAGGCCCCGCGCCAGGGCCGGACCGATCGAGCGGCCGCTGGTCAGCAATTGATCCTCGCGGGTCAGGGCCGCGGCCACCCCGACCGCCACGGCCTCGGCGCCCGAGGACAGCAGCTGAAAGCCGTGATCGCGCCGGCTCACCAGCACGGCCTCGAACGCGCGGATGCGCAGCATGTCGGCCAGAAGGTCCAGAGCGCTCATGCGGCCGAGCCTTCGAGCCTACGGCGGTAGCGCGCCGCCACCTGGGCCAGGGGTCCCAGCTTCGCTTTCGCTGTTTCCTGCTGGGTCACATCCAGAAAGTCATCCAGGCCGTAGGACAGCAGGCTCCAGGCCACGGTGTGGGCGGCGATGATGGCGACCGAGTCGCCGCTCAGCCGGTAGTCGGTCTTCAGGGCCGCGGCGCCGACATGGGCCAGGGCGCGATCAAGATCGATCACCGTCGCGCCGAACGCATGGGCGAGATGGGGCGCCAGGAGGTTGAGAGCCCTGATCCGCTCCAGCCGCGGCGACGGCCCGCCGCTTCGGTCGCGCTCGGGAACGTGACGGAACACCGTGATGATGAACACCGGCACGCCCCTCGCGCCCAGGCGGGTCAGCTCGTCTCGCCAGCGGGCTTCGACCTCGGCCAGGGGAGCCTCGCTCAGGGCGTCCGGCAGCATGGACAGCAGGATGGCGGCCACGGCCGGAGGGCCGAGGTCGAACCCCGGC
>NZ_PEGG01000297.1 GCF_002737765.1 Caulobacter sp. B11
CGACCCCGCAAGGACGGCGAATTGTCACGCACCAGATGCGGAAACCGCGCCTCGATCGCCAGGTTGCGGTGCTTCAGCGCGTCATAGTCGGCGTCGCTGATCGTCGGCGCATCCTGCTGGTGATAGGCCAGATCATGGGTCGCCAGGGCGTCGGCCAGCTGCTCCAGCTCGTGAGCGGCCTGGGCTTCGGTGAGGTCGGCGACGGCGATCTGGGACACGGGCGAATCCGAAGGGGCTGCGGCCAGGCAGATTAGCCAGTTTGTCGGGCCGAGGGGAGGCGCGCCGCGGCGCCATAGGCCAGAGAGCGCCTTGCCCCCTTGGCGGCGAGCTTGCTCTGGGCGCACCCCCGCCGCCCGCGCCGAACGGGCCGCAAGGTGAGAACGGAAAGGGTCGCGGCGCGCCGGACGAGGTCCGGAGAACTTTGATGATGATACCGTTTCGACAACGTCCGACGCGCCGCGCGACCGTCTCGATCATCAGCCTTCCGGCGGGCGGCGCTGTTGACGCCTTACCGGAAGCCGCGTCCACCGGTTTCCCGGCCTGGCGGCGGACGAAGCACGAGGGCCCAAGGCTCAAATCACCCGTGTTGGCCTTCGTCCCAGGCCGATGGCGGGCGGGTTTCCGCAGCGACGGAAAGCCCCGGACATGGTCGGGTATCCGCCCCGACCCCAGTCCCGCTCGATCACCCCCCGCCGCCGCACCGGTCGCTGGCCATGCGCCCTTTCCACCGCGACGAGGTGGGATGAGCTTACGGGCGGTTTGAGCGCCTTTGATTGGCGCGCTGAACTATTTTGCAGGGCGTTGATGTCGTTAGGGTTTGCGGTGGCGTCACCGGGGTGGAGCACGGCGGGCGCCCGTCGAAAGCCCCTTCCCCCTCGCGGGAAGGGTTGGGGATGGGGGCGCCGGCGCCGTATCGGCCGGCTCGGAGCCGAAACCCCACCCCCTGCCCCCTCCCCGCAAGGGGAGGGGGTTCATGAGGACTGGGCTGTGGCGGATCTGACACCTCGCCCTTGAAACGGGGGAGTATCTGAAGCCAGGCGCCCCGCCGGGCAGGCTTGACCCCAGAGCGCCAATTCCACCAAGGGTTTAAGGCGAAGTCGCATCCGGGGCGGATGCAATGCGGCCCCTCCAAATGTCTGAGAAGGGTGGGTTGCGGACCTTCGGAAAACCCCGCTAGCTGAACCCCATGGAGCATTTCTTCATAGAGCCCGCCGAGCGAGGGGATCTTCCCAGCCTGCTCATCCTGTACGCGCAGTTACATCCCAACGACCCGCCACTGGATTCCACTCACGCGGCTTCGGTATGGTCCCGTTTGATCCAGTCGGAGGAAACGACGGTCCTGGTGGCGCGATCAGGCCATGCCGTCATAGGCGCCTGCACATTGACCATCGTTCCGAACCTGACGCGGGGCGGGCGCGCCTACGCTATAATCGAGAACGTGGTGACGGATGCCGCCGAGCGCCGACGGGGCATTGGGCGCGCGCTCCTGGACGCCGCCGTTCGCAGGGCCCGGGATGTCGGATGCTACAAAGCGACATTGGCGACAGGCTCAAAGCGACAGGAGACCCTGCGCTTCTACGAAGGCGCCGGGTTCGTACGCGGGAAGAAAACGCACTTTGAGGCTACCTTGTCCTAAGGCTGTGATGTCCGACCAGGGTCGAACCACGCCTTTCGAACGGACGCCGACTTCGGACATCGGGCAGGCCGCGAGCCCCCCTACCCCTCGATAAAGTGCGGCACGAACCGCGCCAGGTTCTTGGTCACCACGCTGTCATCCTCGCGCATCCCGATCCCGACCGGTTCGTTGCCGACCATCCAGGCCCCGACCACCGGTCGCTGGCCGTCGAAATTGGGCGGTGGGGCATAGGCCTGCAGGATCGCCCCCTCGGCGCCGTAGCCCTGGTCCAGAATCGGCTCGCGCTCGCCGTCGGGGCCGCCGACGATCTCGATATTGGCCCCCTCGCGCGAGAACAGCGGCTTGCGCACATAGCGTCCGCCCAGGGCCGAGGCCGCCGGATCGCCCTCGAAATAGGCCTCCAGCAGATTGGGGTGGCCGCGGTGGCGTTCCCACAACAGCGGCAGGATACCCTTGTTGGACAGGATCGACTTCCAGGCCGGCTCCAGCCAGCGCACCTGGGCGGTGGCCAGATGAACCGCATAGGGCTCGCGCAGCATCTGCTCCCAGGGATAGAGCTTGAACGCGGCCTGCAGCAGATAGCCGTCCTGGTCGACGAACTGGCCCTCGGCATTGGCGCCGATCGCGTCCATGGCCACGAACTTGGGCTCCAGCCCGGCCTGGGCCGCGAGGTCCTCGAGGAAGCGCACGGTCTGGCGGTCCTCGACGGCGTCGGCGTCGCTGGCGAAGTGCACGAAGCCGCCAGTGGGAAACAGCGCGGTGAAGCGATCGCGCAGGGCCTCGAACAGGCTGTTGAACTGGTCGCTATTGGCCGGCAGGGCCCCGCTGGCGATCAGCTCCTCCAGCCACAACCACTGGAAGGTCGCCGCCTCGAACACGCTGGTCGGGGTGTCGGCGTTGTACTCATAGAGCTTGGGCTTGGAGACGCCGTCATAGCCGAAGTCGAACCGGCCATAGAGCGATGGCGACTTGGCCCGCCACGCGGCGGCGACGAAGTCACGATGCTCGGCCGGGATGGCCAGCCGGTGCATCAGGGCGTCGCTGCCGACCGCCTCGTCGACCAGGTCCAGGCACAGCTCGTGGATGTCGGCCGCCGCCGGCTCGAGGTCGTTCTCGATCTCGGCCAGGGTGAAGGCATAGGCGGCGCTTTCATCCCAATAGGCCTGGCCTTCCATGTGGTGGAAGATGAAGCCGACGGCGTCGGCCTTTTCCCGCCAGTCGGCGCGGGGCGTCAGGGTCAGGCGGCGCATCAGGCGGCAACTCCATAAATCCGTCTTCCCGGCGAAGGCCGGGACCCAGATTCAGCCGTAACTTCTAGGGATTTCCGACAAGGCTCGGCCTTACGATCTGGGCCCCGGCCTTCGCCGGGGAGACGGATAAGGGGGAAGCCTACCCCTCGTCGGTCGGCTTCTGTTCGATCTGCAGGGTCGGCTTGGCCGGGGCCAGGCGGGCCAGGATGTCGTCGGCCGAGGACTGGCCGGGCATGATGCCCGCCAGCCGCAGCTGCTCGTCGAGATCGGCGCCGGTGCGGCGGTCTTCCAGTTCGCCGGCGGCCTTGATCTTCTCGCCCCGGATCATCTGGCGTTCCTTGATCCGCGCCAGGCTGCCGGCGGCCGAACCGAGGGAGGCGCCCGCGCCGGCCCCGCTGGCCGAAACGGCGGCCTGGGCCTTCTGGACCGACTCATTGACCTTCACGACATCGACCTCGCGACGCAGGGTCTCGATCCGGCGGTCGGTGGCGGTGATGGCCTTGTGCAGCTGGTCCTCGGCGATCCGCATGTCGCCGATCTGAGGCTCCTTCAGGGTGACCTCCTGCTCGAGGTCGGCGATGCGCTGGGCCACCTGGCGGGCCAGGTCCATGTCGCCCTTGGCGACGGCGGCGCGGGCCGAGCCCTCGTACTTGGTCACCTGGTCGCGCAGGCTCTTGACCTCGTTTTCCTGGATGCGGCGGCGGGCGACCAGGGTGGCCAGGTCGTCGCGCGCCTTGCCCTGGGCGGTGTCGGCGTCACGGATTTCCTGGTCGAGGATGCGGATGGCGTTGGCGTCGACGACGGCCGAGGTGGCCTCATGCGCGCCGGCGCGACCCAGGGTGAAAAGCTTGCGCCAGATGGACATCGGGAGTCTCCGGAAGGCTCGAAAAGGATCAGGCGGTGAATTCGGTGCGCAGGTCGGACGCCGCTTCGATGGCGTTGAAGGCCAGGGTGCGCAGCTCGATCAGGATGTCGTCGATCGACGAGCTGGTCGCCAGTTCGCCGAACAGTTCGTAATAGTCACGCTCGCCGACCGTGCTGATGCCGAAGTTCGACAGGGGCACCAGCTTCTGGGCCTTGAGCAGGAATTCGTTGAAGGCGTGGCGGTCGGCCTGTTCGTCCACCGGCCACAACAGCACCGAGGCGGCGATCTGCTGGTCGCTGAGGCTGACGAAGATCTCCAGATCGCCCTGATCGCGCATGGTGACCAGCAGGACAGGATCGGCGCCTTCCAGCACCCGCGCCGAAAGCTCCGTCCCGCCCCGCTCATCGAGCGCGGTCTTCAGGGAGCGAACGTTCCAGGTCTGCGTCATCGTCAATTGTCCTCGTTGGCGGCGCCTTGGCCCCGTTCATACAAGATGGGAGCGCCGGCGCCACCCGTCGAGACGTCCGACCGCATTTGCCGGATGACAAGTTGGTAATGGCGCGCCCCCTTTAACGGCGGGGGTCGGCGGCGTATGTAGGGGGCTGGTCCTTCGCGTGGTCGGCTGAATGTTCAACAAGCTTTTCGGACGCAAGCAGGCCGCCCTGCCGGCCGCCCTGCCCGCCATCCGCAATGTCACCCTGGGTCGAACCGTGTGGATCGACACCCTGGCCTGGCGGCGATTCGGCGCCGAGACCAAGTTTCCGCTCGACCGCGACACCCTGGTGATCACGGCCCAGGGTCTGGTCGCGCTCAGCGACGGCGGCTTCGTGCATCGCTTCTATACCGACGACCACATGATGTTTCAGGCGTCAGCGACGACGCGACGGCCTGTCGTCAATGACGTCACCCTGTTCGCCCCTGGACAGCGCCTATCCGGGCAGCGCGGCCGACCGCGGCGCCTGGGCCAAGCGCCTGCGGGCCCGCAGCTTCACCACCAGCGGCCTGCCCGACTATCCGCGTTTTCTGTTTCGGCGACGAGGCCGAAAGCCAGGAGCCGGTCAGTTTCTGGAAGACCTGCACGACGATCGCGACGGCGTGCCGCGACCGGCGCCTGTACCAGACCAGCATGCTGTTCGCCCGCGATTGCCGGGGCGACGGCCGCGAGCTTCTGCTAGCCATCGAACAGGAGACCGAGGACCACGAGTGTCGTTCGAGATCATGATCGGCGTGCC
>NZ_PEGG01000298.1 GCF_002737765.1 Caulobacter sp. B11
AGACCCCGCCCCGCTCCGCGCCAAGGCTCAGGGTAGGCCGTGCTGCAGGTCGATGCTGGAGCGAACGCCGATATTGGCTCGGTCGGCCTCCAGCCAGGCCTCGGCGGCGGCCCGGCCGCGCGCCTTGAGGTCCTCCAGGAAGCTCCATTCGGTGTTGAACTTGCTCGCCATCGACAGGTCGGCCAGCGGACCGTCGGCGGTGATCGCGTGGATCAGCATGCTCCGGTAGCGGCCGCGGGCATTGTCCTTCAGCAGACCCTCATCGAGCAGCTTCTGCACGAAGCCGATGGCCCGCAGTTCCGCCCCCAGGGCGGCGTTGAAGGTGATCTCATTGAGCCGGTCCATGATCTCGCCCGGAGTCTTGGGCGTGTCCTCGCGGACGAAGGGATTGAGGCTGACCAGCAGGATGTCGTCGGGGGTCTTGTCGTAGAACAGCGGCCACAGGGCCGGGTTGGCCAGGTAGCCGCCGTCCCAATAGGGCTCGCCGTCGATCTCGACCGCGTGGAACAGTTGCGGCAGGCAGGCGCTGGCCATGATGTGGCGGCAGGTCAGCTCGGTCTCGCGAAACACTCGACTCTTGCTGAGCCGCACAGCCGTGGCCGAGACATAGAGCTTGATCGGCGAGCCCTCGCGCAGCGCCGCGAAGTCGACCTCGGCCTCAAGGATTTCTTGCAGGGGGTTGAGATTGAACGGGTTGAATTCATAGGGGCTCATCGACATGGCCAGGGTCTCGGCCATCCGCCAGCCCGGGGTGCTTTTCAGCCAATCCGAACCCCCGGCGAAGGCGCTGGTCCAGACGCTGGTGTCGCCGAATACATTGCGGCCGCCGTGGCGATTGACCTGCCGCCAGAAGCTTTCAAGCCTGGCCTTGCCGCCCTCGCGGCCGCCGTCGAGCAGGCCCTGGGCCAGGGCGACGGCGTTCATCGCGCCGGCCGAGGCGGCGGTGACCGCCTGGATCTCCAGGGTCTCGTCCTCAAGCAGGCGGTCCAGCACGCCCCACTCGAAGGCTCCGTGCGAGCCGCCGCCCTGCAGGGCGACGCTGATCGGCCGGACGGCGACGGGCGTCTTCTTGAACGGATTGAGCGGCATGGCCTTTTCCGTCTCCTGCCCGGCTTGGGCGCTATCAGCCTATTGGGCGGTCCATCCGCCGTCCACCTGCCAGGCGGCGCCGTTGGCCGAGGCGCCCATGTCGGACACCAGATAGAGCAGAACACCCGAAAGCTGCTCGAAGGTCACGAACTGCTTGGTCGGCTGGCTGGCCAGGATCACATCGCGCATGACCGCCTCCTGGCTGATGCCGCGGGCGGCGGCCTGGTCGGCGATCTGGGCCTCGACCAGCGGCGTCTTGACGAAGCCTGGGCAGATGGCGTTGCAGGTGACGCCATGCTGGGCGACCTCGAGGGCGACCGTCTTGGTCAGGCCCATGATCCCGTGCTTGGCGGCCACATAGGCCGACTTGAACGGCGAGGCGACCAGGGCGTGGGCCGAGGCGATATTGACGATCCGTCCACGGCCCTGCGCCTTCATGATCGGCACCGCCGCCTTGGTGGCGTGGAAGGCCGAGGACAGGTTGATGGCGATGATCTGGTCCCACTTGTCGTCCGGGAAATCCTCGATCGGGGCCACGTGCTGGACGCCGGCGTTATTGATCAGGATGTCGAGTTCGCCGAACTCGGCCTTGGCCACCGCGATCATGTCGACGATCTGGCTGGGCTTGGTCATGTCGGCGCCGTGATAGAGCACCTCGACCCCGTGCGTCTCGGCCATCTCGGCTCGGGTGCGCTCGATGGCGGTCATCTCGCCCAAACCGTTGAGCACGATGTTCACGCCTTGCGACGCCAGGGCGTCGGCCAGGGCGTGGCCGATTCCGCTGGTCGAACCGGTCACGACAGCGACCTGTCCTTGCAAACCGAAATCCACGGCCATTGACGCACCCTCCGAAGTCTTGCTGCAATGCAGCATATAGCTCGCTCTTGCGATGAACGAAGCCTTATAAATTCATCGATAGATGAATTCAGGGCTGAGGGCGAGTGAAAACCCAATCGGTCGGGGTCGAAAGCGCCTTGCGGAACCCGTAGCCGTCCAGGTCGAAAGCCTGCAGATCGGCGGCCTTTTCGACCCGCTGATCGATGGCGTAGCGCACCATGCGGCCCCGGGCCTTCTTGGCGAAGAAGCCCAGCACCCGCAGCTCGCCGCCCTTCTCTTCCTTGAAGTGACACGTCACCATCGGCAGCTTCAGCGCCTTGGCGTCGACGGCGCCGAAATATTCCTGGCTGGCCAGGTTCACCAGGGTCGGATCGGCATGACCCAGGGCGGCGGCGTTGAGGGTCCGGGCGATGGTCTCGCCCCAGAAGTCGTAGAGGTTGGAACCGCGCTTGGTCTTCAGCCGCGTGCCCATCTCCAGCCGATAGGGCTGCAGGGCGTCGAACGGACGCAGCACGCCATAGAGCCCGGAGAGGATCCGCAGGTGGTCCTGGGCCCATTCCAGGGCCGGGCGATCCAGTTCCCGCGCGGCCAACCCGCCATACACATCGCCGTTGAAGGCGATCACCGCCTGCAGACCGTCCTCGACCTCGGGATCGAAGGCCTCGAAACGCTCGCGGTTCAGGGCCGCCAGCTTTTCGGAAATATGCATCAGGCGGCGCAGGTCGGCGGCGGTCAGCTTGCGCGTCACCTTGGCCAGCTCGGCGATCTTGTCCTTCAGCTCGGGCGTCGTCAGGGGCAGCACCTGATCGGGCGCGGTGAAGTCCAGAGACTTGGCGGGGGAGATGACCATCAGCATGGGCGGGGAGATAGAGGGTCCTGACGGGGATCGCCAGCGGAGAGCTTGCCGAAGGCCTCGCCAAAGGGACCACGTCCGGGCGGACCCTGGACAGACGGCTTGACGCCCTGGGCCTCAAACCCCCTCGAACCACCTTGCCGGACTTGGGGACACTCGATCACTTTCCATAATGGAAACTTTGCACTTGCCAGACTGGAAAGTCACAGCTAGCTTTCCACTATGGAAAGTGGAGTTCCCGACATGATCGACAACGACCCCGCCCGGATGCTGGCGGAAGTCCAGGCCGCCAATGCGCAACTGGCGCAGCGCGCCCGGGCGCCCCTCTGGTATCACCCGGCCCTGGGCCTGCTGATGGGCGGCGTCGCCGCCGTGGCGGGACAACCGACACCCGTCATCCTGGCCTATGAGGCCCTTCATGCTCATCGGCCTCTGGCTGCTCGTCCGGGCCTATAAGCGCCGGACCGGCATGTGGGTCAGCGCTATCGCAAGGGGCGCACGCGGTGGGTGGCGTTCGGCCCTGGCGACCGCCTGCGCGGCGCGTGACCATTCTGAGCCTCTGGCTGCGGCGCACCCACGACATCGCCTGGGCGCCCTATGCGGGCGGCCTGGCGGTTTTCGTCCTCGCCACCGCGGGCGGCCTCCTTTGGGAAGCAGCGTTCCGC
>NZ_PEGG01000299.1 GCF_002737765.1 Caulobacter sp. B11
GGGTCAAAGGCAGCAGGTGCTTGGCGACAAGAGCCGGGCCGACCGCATTGACTTGCAGGACCCGGGTCAGGGCGTTCAGATCCAGGGCCCGCATCGACTTTTCCGCGGCGACCGCCCCTCGGCGTGCAGCATGCCGGTGGCGATCAGGATCAGGGTCGGCGCCCCCCAGGGCGCCGATCTGGCGCGCCGCCTCAGCCAGGCTGTCTCGTCGAGGATATCGGCGGCGATCCAGACCGCGCCGGTCTCCGGCTTCTGGCGGGGGCCGGCGCGACAGGACGATCACCCGGTCATAGGCGAGGTTGCCGACCAGGGCGGCGACCAGGGCCGCGCCCACGCCGCCGCCGCCGCCGACCACGACGGCCAGCCGAAGGGGCGTCGAAATCGGCTCAGCCATGCAGGGTCAGGGCCCCGGCCGTCAGGCCGATCACGCCCCCCAGGGTCAGGATCAGCCTCAGGCGCGGGTACCAGTCGGGCAGACCCCTGGACCGCATATCCCAGACGCCGTGGATCAACAGGGCCAGGGCCAGGCCGGCCAGCTGCGCCGCGCGCCGGTCGGCGGGCAGCAGCAGCAACGCCAGGGCGACCAGGGTCGGAAGCATGGCCAGGGACACGATCCGCCCGTCCACTGGCGCCTGTCGCACCGCCATCGCCCAGCGCGCGCCGCCCAGAAAGGACAGGATCAGGCCGCCATAGAGCGCCAGGCCCTCGGCCGCGAGGGGGGTCCACTGCGGAAACAGCCAGCCCAGCACCGGCGGGGCGAGAAAGGGGATCAGACCCAGCAGGCCATAGGCCAGCACCACGCGCGGGGTTCCGGGGGCGAGGGTCATTCGCGGTCTCCGCCGGGCCGCGTCTCAAGTCGGCGAACCAGGGCCTGCAGTCGGGGCCGGAACCGCAGAAAGCCGCGATAGGCCCGTTCCAGGATCCACAGCAGGGCGGGGAGTCGCGCCAGGTGCCCAAACGGGGCCAGCACGGGAATGGCCCGCCACAGGGCGGCGAAGGCGGCCGCGCCGGAGACCATCGTCCCGCCGGCCTCCCGGGCATGAAACCGGGCCAGCAGCTCGGCCCGATCAATCGGGCAACTGCCGTCCCCCGCGACATTCTCAAAGGCGATGGCGCCGCGTTTATCCAGCCGCCGCATCAGGGCGATCTCGCGCAGGCACAGCGGGCAGTCGCCGTCGAACCAGACGGTCACGGCCGGGATCGTCTGTGAAGCTCTGGGTCTGGTCACCGCCAACCTACCGCGCCACGCTCGCCCGGGCCCGCTTCAGCCCCGGCCGGGTGTTGGGCGCGCCGGCCTCGTTGGCTTCCAGGGCCGACAGCAGGTCCGCCTTCAGGGCCGCGACCTTGCGCGGATCGGTCAGCTTGCCGCCCTCGGCGGTCTGCACATAGAAGGCGTCGACCGCGCGCTCGCCATAGCCGTCAATATGGGCCGACTGGATCGACAGGCCGCTCTGGGCCAGGGTTTCGGCTAGGGCGTGCAGCAGGCCGGGCCGGTCGCGACCGGTCGCCTCGACCACCGTGGCCTCGTTGGAAGCCTCATTGTCGACCACCACGCCGGGCGCGATGGCGAAGGCCGCCGTGCGCGACGCCTCGGCGCCCCGGCGCGGCTCGGCGCCCGACACCTCGCCCCGCCCGGCGGCCTCCAGCGCGTCGGCCAGTCGGCGCAGGGCCCGGGGGTTTTCGCAGCCCATGGGCGCGCCGGTGATGTCCTGGACGTGGAACACATCAAGGGCCTGGCCCTGACGCGAGGTGAAGACCCGCGCCCCGACCACGTTGCCGCCCAGGGCCGAAATGGCCTGGGCGAGATCGGCGAACAGGCCGCGACGGTCCTTGGCGGCGACCACGATCTCGGCGGCGTTGGCGCCGGGGGTCACCCGTCCCTCGGCGGCGACGCCGCCCTGGATGACCGCGCGACGAGCGAGGGCGGCGTGATCCAGAAGGTCGGCGGCGTTGAAGGCCCCGAAATAGGCGTCTTCCATCGCCGAGGCCCAGCCCTTGGCGGCGGGATCGGCCTCGACCAGCGCGGCCCGCGCCGAGGCGGCGAGCGCCTCCTGGTGGCGTTGGACGCTGGCCCCGGCGTCACTGCCCCGACCACCGCGGAACACCGCCTCGGTGGCGTTGTAGAGCTCGCGCAGCAGCTGGCCCTTCCAGCCGTTCCAGACCCCCGGCCCCACGGCGCGGATGTCGGCGACGGTGATCACCAGCAGCAGACGCAGACGTTCGGGGTTCTCGACGATACGGGCGAAGGCGGCGACCGTGCCGGGATCGGCGACGTCGCGCTTCTGGGCGAAGTCGCTCATCACCAGGTGATGCTCGACCAGCCAGGCGACCAACTCGACCTTGGCCCGGTCGACGCCGAGCCGTTCGCAGGCCGAGCGCGCGGCGCGGGCCCCGGCCTTCTCCTGGCCGCCGACCCCGCCCTTGCCGGTGTCGTGCAGCAGCATGGTCAGGAACAGGGCCTCGCGGTCCTCGATCAGCGGCATGATCGACACGGCCAGCGGATGGTCGTCGACCAGCCGACCGGCGGCGATGTCGCCGATCACCCCCACGGCCCGCAGGGTGTGCTCGTCCACCGTGTAGGAGTGGTACATGTTGAACTGCATCTGGGCGACGATGCGGCCGAACTCGGGAATGAACCGCCCCAGCACCCCGGCGTCGTTCATCAGGGTCAGGGTGCGGTAGGAGCGCTTGCCGCGGGCCAGCAGGTCGAGGAACAGCCGCGTGGCCTCGGGATCGCGCCGCAGCCGCGAGGTGATCAGGCTCAGCTGCCGGGTGACGGCGGTGAAGGCCTCGGGATGCAGGTCGAGGTCGCGCTCGTCGGCGATCTTGAACAGCCGGATCAGATTGACCGGATCGGCCTCGAACACCTCGGGCCCGTCGATGTTCAGACGGCCGCCGTCCTCATAGAAGCCCTCGACGTCCAGCGCCTTGCGCTTGGGCCGCCCGCCGCCGGGCAGGAAGCGGGAAATGCCTTTGGGCTCGTTCTTGAAATTGTCGGCTTCCAGCTTGGCCGAGAAGGCCCGGGTCAGGGCCCCGACCTCCTTGGCGATCAGGAAGTAGCGCCGCATGAAGCGCTCGACCGCCGGGGCGTCGCCGCGGTCGCCATAGCCCATGCGGCGAGCGATCTCGGGCTGCAGGTCGAAGGTCAGGCGCTCTTCCGGCCGGCCGGTGGCGAAGTGCAGGTGGGCGGAACAGCGTGCAGAAAATCGAAGGCCCGGATGAAGACCTTGGCCTCGCGGCGATCGAACACCGCCAGCTTGAAGACGTCCTCGGGCCGGTCGACCGGGTGCAGGTATTCGGCGATCCACATCAGGGTGTGCAGGTCGCGCAGGCCGCCCTTGCCCTCCTTGACGTTGGGCTCGACCATGTAGCGGCTGGCCCCGGCCCGGGCCTGGCGGTCGTCGCGCTCTTTCAGCTTGGCGGCGACGAACTGGGCGCCGGTGCCCTTCATGACGTCGTCGCGGAAGCGTTTCTTCAAATCCTCGCCCAGGCGCTCGT
>NZ_PEGG01000300.1 GCF_002737765.1 Caulobacter sp. B11
CGAGCGCCGCATGGCCGTCATGCAGGAGCTGCACATGGTCGACATGCTGGCCCAGCACATCACCGCCATTACCGATTTCACGGCCCGACTGGCCGCCGCCGCCGCCGCCGGCGAAGGCTTCGACGTCGATCGCGCCCTGGGCGCCATCACCCTGGGCACCGTCGCCGACCGCATGCGCGAAGCGATCATCCAGAAAAGCAGCCTGAGGCCCGTTCAGACGGTCTCATGCCTTGCGCCCAAGCCTGACCCAGGCAAACTGGAGCCTCGCGCTTCCCGCTGGCCAAGGCGTCCTAGCATTTGAACCTCACCCGTCGCCGCCTGATCGCGACTGTTCCCCTGCTGGGCCTGGCGGGATGCGTCGGCATGGGCGGCCCGCGCCTAGTGGCGGGCCCAGGCGTCGGCGCGGAGGGGCTTGAGCCCCTGTTGGGGGTCACGGCGAGCCGTGAAGGCCTGGCGGTGGTGCTCACCTCGGCCGGCTGCACGAGCCGGGCCGACATCGCCTTTTATGTCGATCGCGGCGGAGACGTGCCGGCCGTCGCCTTCGCGCGTCGGCGGGTGGACCTCTGCGCCGCGCCAAGCCGGCTGGCGCTGCGCTTCACCTGGGCCGAACTGGGCTTGCCGGGCCATGGACCGGTGACGGTGCTCAATCCGGTGACGGACGGCCGGGACTAGGGCCTCATCCCCGCGCGGGCGTGAAGATCTCGGTCACCCAGGCCGGGATACGGGTCGGGCGCTTGCTGGCGACATCGACCAGCACCCAGTCGGTGCGGCTCTGGGCGCACATCTCGCCGTCGGGGCCGTCGATGCGCACCAGACGCTCGAAAACGCGGGCCCTTCAGCTCGCCCACCCAGGTGTAGCCGGTCGCGGTCTCGTGCGGCAGCAGCTCGCGGCGATAATCGATCTCGTGGCGGCGGGCGATCCAGGTCAGGCCGGCCCGGCGCTCGGCGTCGACGAAGGCGTTCCAGTGCGACGTCGCCAGATCCTGGGCCCAGGACAAGTAGACCACGTTGTTGACGTGACCATTGGCGTCGATGTCGGCGGGCTTCGGCGTGAAGCTCAGGCGGAAGGCGTCGGCCGGGGGAACGAGCACCTTGCTCATGCGCGCCTCCCGCCAGGCCTCTGGTCCGCCGGGCTCAAGCGGCGATCAGGCCCTGCTCGGCCAGGAAGGTCTTCAGTTCGCCGGTCTGGAACATCTCGCGGATGATGTCGCTGCCGCCGACGAATTCGCCCTTCACATAGAGCTGCGGGATGGTCGGCCAGTCGGTGAAGGCCTTGACGCCCTGGCGCAGGTCGTCGTCCTGCAGCACGTCGACGCCGATGAACTCGACGCCCAGGTGGTCGAGGATCTGCACGACCACCGACGAGAAGCCGCAGCGCGGCTGGTCGGGCACGCCCTTCATGAACACCACCACCGGATTTTCGGCGACGGTCTTGGCGATGAAGTCCAGGGCGGGGGAGGCGGCGGCGTCGGTCATGGCGGCAATTCCTTGGGCGTAGGCCACTCAGCTAGGCGCCGCGACCCCCGGGGTCAAGCGCGGCGCTTTGTCTGACGCTCGGTCTGCGACGAAAAACGGGCCATCTCGATCTGCGCCGCGCAGCCGGCGGGCAGGTCGCGCTCGGTGACCGCGGCCAGGGCTTCGATCGTGGCGGGGTCGAGGCGCTGACCTGGACGGTGGCCAGGGACGGCTCGGTCAGGGCGTAGGACAGGCAGATCTCGCGCGCGGTCCAGCCCGGCGTGGCGTTGAGGAAATCATAGCCGCCGAGCCCGGCCAGCGGGTCGGTGCGACGCCGCCACAACGATGGCTTGGGCAGCAGGGCCGGACGCTCGCCGCGCAGGGCCTCGGGCCAGTAGTCCTGGCCGATCACCGCCATGTTGCGGGCCATGGCCGTGCGGACGCGATTGCGGTCGACCCAGTCGGACACCAGGTTGAACGGGGTGGCGATGGCTTCGAAGGCGCCGCTGGCGGCCTGGGCGTCCTGGCTGGGACCGCCGCCGGAAATGGCCAGGCGCTGGATCAGCCGGGCGCCGCGCAGGGCGGTCAGCACCGCGTGGGTCTCGTCCGGAACGATATTGCCGCAGGGATCGTCGAGGGTGACGATGTCCAGGCGCTCGACCCCGACCCGATCCTGGGCCAGGTCGATCATGTCATGCACCGCCTGGGCGGTCAGGGGCAGGCCGCCGGTGGCCCGCAGGCGCCAGCCGATGAACAGCAGGCGGCGCTCGACGCTGGCGAAGGCCTGGGCCGCACCGTCCAGCAGGGCCGGGACCGCGCCGTCGACCTCGAAGCTGTTGATGCCGTTTTCCAGCGCCGCGAAGATCAGGTTCCGCCAGTCATTGGCGCGCAGTTTCGGGTTGTCGCCGAGCCGCAGCGAGATCGCCGAGATCGCCGCGCCGCCCGCGCCAAAGGGTCGGTAGCGCATCGCCCTAGTCCGCGGGGGCGGCGGTTTCGAGCGCCAGGGCGTGCAGGGTCCCGCCCAGCACGTCGGCCAGGGCCCGATTGACCAGCTGATGCTGTTTGACCCGGTTCAGACCGACAAAGGCGGGCGAGACGATGCGGGCCTTGTAGTGATCGCCGTCGCCGGCCAGGTCGGTCAGGACGATCTCGGAGTCCGGAAAGGCCGCGTGCAGGCGGGCCTCGAGGTCGGCGGGCGACATGGGCACGGTTTGAATCTCCGATCCTTGGGGGTCTGTTGTGAGGCGTAAACCTTAAGAACGGGCATACAGCCGCCGGGGTCGCGGCGCTTGCGTTTCACGTCAGATCACGAGATGCTCACGGGCACGTGATCATCGGAGCCTGGCGATGCGGAAGTCCCTGACGGTCCTGGCCCTGGCCGCCCTGCTGCTGGGCGGCTGTTCGATGGTCACCAGTCCCGAGCCGATGTTTACGGCGGCGGACGCCGTTGGCGCGCCGGCCTTGCGCGACGGGCTCTGGGGCGGGGAGGATTGCCGCCCGTCCGAGGTCCGCAAGGCGGTGGGACGCTGGAAGGCCTGCGACTGGGTGCTCAAACGCGGCGATGAATGGCTGTCGCTGGACGAGACCGGCTGGGCGGCGACGCCTTTCCTGGTCGCCGCCGGCGCCCCGCTGGTCGCGCAGCTTCGCGATAAGCCGCAAGCCTATCTCTATTACGGCCTCGAGCCTCTGGCGCGAGACGCCGATGGCCGGGTGACCCGGGCCCGGATCTGGCCGGTGCTGTGCGCCGACAAGGCGCTCGAGGCCCGGGGCGAGACCTTCGCGGACCTGACGCTGGGCGAGGACGGCAATTGCACGCCGGCCGGGCCGGACGCGGTGCGCGCCGCCGCGCGGTCCAGTCGGGGGGCTGGGGCCGAGGGCGGCGACGGGGATCAGGTCGTGGGCTGGCTCCGCGACGTTCGTCCCGGCGACTTCGCCGACCAAAGATGACAATGAATTCATTGCCCGACCTCGCCGGACCACGCCATGAAAGGCCGTTCAACGAGGTTTTT
>NZ_PEGG01000301.1 GCF_002737765.1 Caulobacter sp. B11
CGCAGCTGGACGCCCTGGTCGAACGCCTGGGCGGGCAGGGCGACGCCGACCCCGCGCGCGCCCGAGGCGCTGGAGCGCGTCTGATCTCGCGCCTATCGCCCTTCTTCCTTAGCGGGAGAAGGGCGAGTCTGGACTGTGTTAGGCGACCTTGTCGCCGCGCCCCAGCGGGTCGGGCAGGGGGTCGCCGGCCTTCACGAACTGCAGCGACACCGAATTGATGCAGTAGCGCAGCCGGGTCGGCGGCGGACCGTCGGGGAAGACGTGGCCCTGGTGGCTGTCGCAGCGGCGCAGCGGGTCTCGATACGGACCATGCCGTAGGAGCTGTCCTTGATCGCCTTGACGTGGCCCTCGTCGAACGGCGCGTAGAAGCTGGGCCAGCCGGTGCCGCTCTCGAACTTGGTCTCGTGCTTGAACAGCGGCAGGCCGCACAGCCGGCAGGCATAGACGCCGGGGCTTTTCTCGCCCAGCAGGCCACCGCAGAACGGGCCTCGGTGCCGTGATGCAGCAGGACGCGGGCCTCTTCGGCCGTGATGTCGGCCTCTAGACGCTGGCGTTCGGGCAGGGTGGGGGCCGTTAGGTCGAAACCCGTGGCGGAGAGGCTGGCGGAGTCGGTCATGGCTTCCAATCTAAGGTCGCGGTCGCCGGACCGATAGAGCGACAACCAAGGAAGCGGCCAAATGATTACCTCGACCACCCCGACCATCGCCGAGCGCGACATCGCCACCACCCTCGGCGTCGTCTCGGGCGAGGCCATTATCGGGCCCACATCTTCCGAGACCTGTTCGCCGGCATCACCAACATCATCGGCGGCCGGGCCGGCGGTTATGAGAAGGCCCTGCGCGAGGCGCGCGACATCGCCTTGCAGGAGATGATCGACGAAGCCGCCCGGATGGGCGCCGACGCGGTGGTCGGAGTCGATCTCGACTATGAGGCGCTGGGCGCCGACAACGGCATGCTGATGGTGACGGCGGCCGGCACGGCGGTGAAGCTGCGCTAGAGATCGGTTGATCTTCGGGAGATCCGCCTCTCCCCGTCCGCCTTTGATCATTCAGCGCGATTGCATCCCGCCTCGGTGACGGACGACTGATACCCTGGGGCCGCGAGGGCGTTAGACCCTCGCGGCGTTCCTCGCCCGTTCAAAAGGACCACTCATGACCGTCGCCGTCGCGTTTCTGCAACCGGGCTGGGCCGACTGGGAGGCCGGTCAGGTCCTGGCCGCCCTGCGCGGCTACTATGGCGTCCAGATCGAGATCGCCACGCCGGACGGCGAGCCCCAGACCTCGATGGGCGGCGTGCTGGCCGCGGCCGACTACCGGTTCGACGACCCGGTTCTGGCCGACGCCGACGTCTTCCTGCTGATCGGCTCGGACGCCTGGACCGACTATCGCGACGAGGCCTTGTTCTCGCTGCTGCGCCAGGTCCAGGCCGACGGCAAGATCATCGGCGCGATCTGCGCCGGCACCGTGGCCGTGGCCCGGGCGGGCCTGCTGGCCGGGCGGGCCCACACCTCCAACGACCCGGCCTGGCTGGCCGGCCAGGCGCCGGACTATGCGGGGGCGGCGGGCTATGTGCAGACGCCCCGCGCCGTGGTCGACGGCAAGCTGGTCACCGCTCCGGGCACGGCGCCGGTGACCTTCAGCGCCGAGGTCGCCCGGCTGATCGCGCCGGAAGCCGCCGCCGGCTATGACGACTATCTGGCCATGTTCGCTCGGGAATTCGCGGGCTGACGGACCTGGCCTGAGCCTATTTCAAGGCCGCGACGCCGGCGCGGGCCACCTGACCGTCCTGGACGCCGGAGCCGCCCGAGGCGCCGATGGCCCCGACGATCTTGCCGTCGATGACCAGCAGCTCGCCGCCCTCGATGGCCAGGGCGCGCGTTCAGCGTGCCGCCCTTCACCGCGTCCTGGAAATAGGCGGTCGGCCGGCGGAAATTGGCCGAGGTCTCGGCCTTGCGCCGGGCCACGTCGTTGGATCCGTACTGCGCGCCGTCCATCTTCTGGCTCAACACCAGGGCGCCGTTCGGCTCGACCACCACGATGACCATGTTCCAGCCGTTCTTGCGGGATTCGGCCTCGGCGGCGGCGACGGCGGTCTTGGCCTCGGCCAGGGTGATCGACCGGCCATAGGCGAGGGCGGGGGCCGGCGCCGTTTGGGCCAAGGCGGGGGCCGACAGCATGGCGGCGGCAAGGGCCAGGGCTGGGGCCAGGGCGTGGAACACTTTGGCGCGGCGCATGATCGGGTCTCTCCGTGCGGAAGTCAGGGGCGGCGTAATCGGTGAGCGTGGCGGATTGGAAACCGGTGTCAACTTGCCTTAAGACCTATCGCCGTCGCGTCACCGTTGCAAACCCGTCTTGGCCTGCTAGGTCGTGGGGCAACGACAAGAATAAGCGTGCAGGAGATGGTCGGATGTTCAAGAAGCTGCTGATCGCCAACCGTGGCGAGATCGCCGTTCGCGTGATCAAGACGTGCCGCCGGATGGGAATCTCGACGGTGGTGGTCTATTCGGACGCCGACGCCGACAGCCTGGCCGTGGAGATGGCCGACGAGACCGTGCACATCGGTCCCTCGGCCGCCAACCAGTCCTATCTCGTGGCCGACAAGATCATTGACGCCTGCCGCCAGACCGGAGCCGAGGCCGTGCATCCCGGCTTTGGCTTCCTGTCGGAAAACGCCGGCTTCGCCCAGCGCTGCGCCGACGAGGGCATCGTGTTCATCGGTCCCAATCCCGGCGCGATCCGCGCCATGGGCGACAAGATCGAGAGCAAGAAGTTCGCCGAAAAGGCCGGCGTCAGCTGCGTGCCCGGACACATCGGCGAGATCGACGACACCGCCCACGCCATCAAGATCTCCGAGGAAATCGGCTATCCGGTGATGATCAAGGCCAGCGCCGGCGGCGGCGGCAAGGGCATCCGCGTGGCCTGGACCCGTCAGGACGTCGAGGAAGGCTTCCCGGCCGTCCGCGCCGAGGCCAAGGCCAGCTTCGGCGACGACCGGATCTTCATCGAGAAGTTCATCGTTTCGCCTCGCCACATCGAGATCCAGGTGCTGGGCGACAAGCACGGCAATGTCGTCCACCTGTTCGAGCGCGAATGTTCGATCCAGCGTCGTAACCAGAAGGTCATCGAGGAGGCTCCGAGCCCGCTGCTCGACGAGGCCACCCGCGCCGCCATGGGCGCCCAGGCCGTGGCCCTGTCCAAGGCGGTCAACTATGACAGCGCCGGCACGGTCGAGTTCGTGGCCGGCCAGGACAAGAGTTTCTTCTTCCTGGAGATGAACACCCGCCTGCAGGTCGAGCACCCGGTCACCGAACTGATCACCGGCCTGGACCTGGTCGAGCAGATGATCCTCAGCGCCTGGGGCGAGAAACTGGCCTTCGAACAGAAGGACCTGAAGATCAACGGCTGGGCCATCGAGAGCCGCATCTATGCCGAGGACCCCTACCGCAAGTTCCTGCCCAGCATCGGCCGTCTGGTCCGCTACGATCCGCCGGAAGAAGGGCAGCATGACGGCTATGTCGTCCGCAACGACGCCGGGGTGCGCGAGGGCGACGAGATCTCGATGTTCTACGACCCGATGATCTCCAAGCTCTGCACCTGGGCCCCGACCCGCCTGGCGGCGATCGACGGCATGGGCCGGGCGCTGGAAGACTTCCACATCGAGGGCCTGGGCCAGAACATCCCGTTCCTGGCCGCGGTGATGGACCAGGAGCGCTACCGCTCGGGCGTGATCTCGACCAACTACATCAAGGACGAGTTCCCCGACGGCTTCGCCGGCGTCGACCCGACCCCGGCCCAGGCCGATGTGATGACCGCCGTGGCCGCCGCCATGCACCAGGTGATCAGCGCCCGGGCGCGCTCGAACGACACCGGCCTGGCCGGGCCGCTGCGCGACGAATGGGTGGTGGCCGTCGGTCACGCCAAGCGCCGGGTCAAGGTCTCGGGCGCCGCGCCGCTGGTCGTCTCGCTGCTGGACGAGGGTCGCGACCTGACTCTGGAAACGATGGACTGGCGTCCGGGCAAGCCGACCTTCAAGGGCGCGCTGGACGGCGTGGCCTTCACCGTCCAGGTGGCCCCGGCCGCCGAGGGCTTCACCATCCGTCACCGCGCCGCCAAGTCCCGGGTGCTGGTGCTGAGCCCGCGCTCGGCGGCTCTGCACGACAAGCTGCCGAGAAGCAGGCCGCCGACACCTCGCGCCTGATCTTGTCGCCGATGCCCGGCCTGGTCGTGTCGATGGACGTCGAACTGGGCCAGACCGTCCGCGAGGGCGAGACGGTCTGCGTCATTGAGGCGATGAAGATGCAGAACATCATCCGCGCCGAGCGCGAGGGCGTCGTCAAGGCGGTCAACGCCAAGGGCGGCGATCCGGTCGCCGCCGATGAGGTGCTGG
>NZ_PEGG01000302.1 GCF_002737765.1 Caulobacter sp. B11
CGATCACCAGCAGGTTGGCCGCCAGCGACAGGTCGATCAGCGTCAGGGCCATCAGGATGGCGTCTTCCGGCGTCATCGACAGCACGTTGGGCAGTTCCCGGAACAGTTCCTGGAAGAACACCACAAGCATCGCCGCCAAGGTGACGACCAGACCAACATAGAACGGCGCCATCAACCAGCGTGACGCGAACAGGCCTCGTTCCAGGATCGATTCCAGTCGGGGCTTAATCATTCGGCGAATCCTTCAGGCTTCAGCCTTCGTACTCCAGCACATAGCGCACGGTCTCGCGACCCTTCGGCGAGAGGGTGAAAGGCTGGGCGCGAGGACCGCCCTGAAGGCGGGCCCCGTTCTTCTAGTCCTTGTAGCTGAACCCGTAGCGAAACACCCGCCGTTCGCCGGGCGGCAGGGTGATGCGCCAGGCCGGGCCGCCATCGCGCAGTTCGAACGGCTTGGGGCCGGCGGTCAGCTTGAAGTCGTCGCGGCCGCCGTCCTGGCGCAGTTCGAGGGTCACCGGCACGGTCTTGGCGTTGATCAGCTCGATCGCATAGTCGCGCCGCGTGCGGCCCAGGCGTTTGGTCTCGCGCTCCAGTTTCGGCTGTACGACCACGTCCATGGCCTGGCCCAGCTCGATGTCGAAGGGCTGGCCGACGGCGACGTCGCGCAGGGCCTTTTCGCCCGCCAGGGTGGGACGGCCGCCGGCGGTCTCCATCACCGCCACCGCGCCGACGGCATCGGCTGGCCCAGGCCCTCGGTCTTGAGGTTCTTCAGGCGCAGCAGGACGGTGGGGGTGGTCTCGATGGCGTCGCCGTCGTCATAGTCGCTGTAGTCGTCGATCCGGTAGCTGTAGAGCCGGGTGAAGCGCACGCCCTTCAGGTCAAGAAAGGCCGCCTGCTTGGTCTGGCGGGCCGCAACGGTGACCGGCTGGGGCAGGGTGTAGAGCTTGTAGTCGCCCAGCTCGGACTGCTCGGCCAGCTTGGCGCGGCTGCCGGTGACCATGATTTCCTCGACGCCCCGGTCCTGCACGGGGGCGGCCATGGCAGGTGGCGGGGGCGGCGGAGGCGCATACGCCGAAATCGGAAAGGCTGGCCTTCTTGACCCGGTGTGTGTGGTGTCCATCGGCCAGCACTGGCGGCTGAGGGCCGAGGTCTCGGCGTCGGGGGTATCCACCGCCTCGCGGGCCAGGGTCCCGGCCACCAGCTGGGTCGGGGCGTTGTCGAAGCTGGTGCCGCCGCTATTGACCAGGGTCAGCCAGCCGACCAGGTCCAGACTGGCGCCGTCGGGCCGGATGCGGGCCACATAGTCGGCCTGCCAGTTCAGGCCGATGGCCAGGTAGGACAGGGTCAGCACCCGGCGGCCGGCGACCGGGACCTCGACCACCGCAGACAGGCTGGGGCGGCTGGACAGGCCGGCGGGCACGCGCTCGAAGGTCAGGCGCTCGATGCCGCCGCTGCACCCCAGGGCCTCGATCCCCTCGGCGGTCTGCAGCACCACCCCGTCGGGGCCCTGGCGGACGATGGCGTCGGCCTCGGTGGCCTTGCCGGTCTTGCGGTTGACGCGGGTGATCCGCACCGGCTGGTTCAGCGATCGCTCCAGCAGCTTGCCGGGGCTGAGCAGGGCGTAGTCATAATTGCGCTCGATCGCGCCGTCCGGCAGGCCCTCGATCGCCGCGCTCTGCGGGATCAGGCCCTCGGCGACGCCGTCGAAGCGCAGGGTGTGGCGACCGGCGGGCAGCGCGACCTCGCGGGTCTCGGTGACCAGCACCAGGCCGCGCTTGACGGCCTGGGCGCGTTCCCAGGGATTGAGGACCTGAAACGGCGTGTCACCGTCGCGATAGAGGGTGATCGCCACCTTCTGGGCGGCGGGCGAGGGGATGGTCTCGGCGAGGGATACCGCCCCAACACCGCTCATCCCCGCGAAAGCGGGGACCCAAGCCAGGGCCAGCCGGCAGGCTCGGGCGACGCCGCCCCGTCGCTTGGGTCCCCGCTTTCGCGGGATGAGCGGTTCAAGATGTTCACCAGCCGGTCTCGACCTCGAAGGTCACGGTGGTCTCGCCATTGGCGGGCACCGGGACGCTCCAGCCCAGGGTCCCGGCGTCGATGCGACGACTGGCCAGGCTCTCCTTCTTGACCTTGGCCTCGACGCCCAGGCCGCCCTGGCGCAGCTCGACGGTCACGGCCTCGGGCCGGGCGTTCCGCAGCACGTAGGACATCGTGTAGCCGTAGCGGCGTTTGCCGATCGACTCGCTGGCCGTCAGGGTGGGCTGGACGGTGACGTCGAAGGCCTCGCCGGTCTTGATCGACAGCTCCGACCCGGCGGGCGTGTGGCCGATGGCGTTCTCGCCGATGAACTTGGGATCGCCGGCGGCGTCGCGCATATAGACCCGCATCACCCCGGCCGGCAGCTGGGCGCCGAGGCCGGCGGCGCTGGCGTTGGAGAACTGCAGGGCCACCGTGGCGCTGGTCGGCTCCGACAGGCTGCTGAACCAGCCCTGGCGATACTCATAGACCTTGCGGGCCTTGACGCCCTGGGCCGACAGGAAGCCGACCTGCTTGCTCTGGTTGGCGGCGATCGTGGTCTTCTGGGCCAGGGGATAGACATAGTAGTCGGCCACGCGCGGTCCGACGCCGGGCTCGATCCCGGCCTTGCCGCCGCGCGGCGCGGGCTGGCGATAGGGCTGGTAGACATTGGGGTTGGCCAGGATGTTGACCTCGCCGGCCACCAGCTGGGTTTCGGCGTTCTCGAAGGCGCTGCCCGACTGGTTGCCCAGGGTGATCCAGCCCTGCAGGTCCAGCGCCCCCTTGGCCTCGTCGAACAGGGCGACATAGTCGGCCTTCCACGACAGGCCGGTGGTCAGATAGCTGAGGGTGGCGGGCCGGGCCCCGGCCTTGTCGGCCTCGACGGTCACCGACAGGGTCGGGCGGGCGCGCAGGGTCTCGGGCACCTTGTCGAAGATCACCCGGGTGGGCACGCCGTCGTCGCGCAACACCTCGATGCGGTCGCCGATCTTCAGCACCACGCCCTCATTGGCCGACAGCACGGTGGCGACCTCGCTCGTCTCCTTGCCGTCGCCGGGATTGGTGCGGATGATCCGGATCTGCCGCCCGACCGCCTTTTCCATCAACTTGTCGGGGGTCAGCAGGTCGAAGTCGAAGTTCTGCTCGACGATCTCGATCCCGGGGGCCGAGAGGCTGACCGTCTCGGGCCGGATGGCGGCCGAGACGTCCTTGAACTCCAGCCGTTGGCGACCGGCGGCGACGTCGAGGCTGCGGACGTCCTGCACCAGGGCCAAGTCGTTGTTATAGATGGTGATCGACAGCTTGGGGGCGGTCTGGGCGTGGGCGCCCGTGGGTATCAGTAGGGGCGCCGTCAGCAGGGTGGCGGCCAGCAAGGCTCGGCGGAACATGACGACGTCTCCCTAGGGTCGACGGTCAAGGTTCCACGGGTTCGCGTCAAAGTCGAGGCAGGTGAGGGGCAATGAATTGCGCCTAGACTCCGCTTCCCCGGCGAAGGCCGGGGCCCAGATTCAGCCTGAGCTTCTGGGGTGGAAGCGCCTTCAGGCGAGGCCCCGATCACCGCCGCCCTGGGTTCGATCTGGGCCCCGGCCTTCGCCGGGGAAGAGGGTGTGGATAGTCTCACCGCCACCCGAACCCCACCGCGTGGACCACCGTGCAGGCGGCCAGGCGCGCGGCGAGGGCCTGGGCGCGGTCGTCGCCTGGTCGTCGATCTCCAGCCGGATGCTCATGGCCG
>NZ_PEGG01000303.1 GCF_002737765.1 Caulobacter sp. B11
CTTCCTGCAACGTCTGCGTCGATGACGCCTCGCGCCTGGCCTATACCGAGGTCCTACCCTCCGAAGGCCAGCACGACACGACCGCCTTCCTGGAACGCGCCCTGGCCTGGCTGGCCGGCCACGGCGTCATCGTCCAGCGGGTGATGACCGACAACGGCTCGGCCTATCGCTCCAAGCTGTTCGCCCAGGCCCTGCAGGCCGCCGGGGCCAGGCACGTGCGCACCCGACCCTACACCCCACGCACCAACGGCAAGGCCGAGCGCTTCATCCAGACCAGCCTGCGCGAGTGGGCCTATGGCCGCGCCTACGCCTGCTCAGACGATCGCGCCGAGGCCATCAAGCCCTGGACCGACCGCTACAACCTCGCCCGACCGCACTCCGGCATCAAAGGCCTCACGCCCTGGCAGCGTGTGAACAACCTTCTTGGAAACGACATCTAGCCCCCCTCCCGGGCCTCGACCATCCTGAGCAAAGCCTCCATGGCGTGGTCACGCACCCCGTCTTCGCGCAGGTGCATCACGAGGTCGCGCAGGTAGTCGATATTGCGGCCCGACAGACCCGAGGCGCCGGAGATCAGGTCGCATTGCTGGTCCAGGGTCAGGGCGCCCGCCCACTGGACATGCTTGCGGTCAGACAGGAAGACCAGGGCCGGCGCGGGGCCCGCCCCGTCGATGCGCACATCCGCCCAGGCCTCGAAATAGGTCTCGGTCGGCTGTTCGCGTTCGCGCAGATAGGCATAGACCTCGGGCCAGTCGGCCGCCGCCACGCGATAGGCCATGCCCCGCACCGCACCGCCCGGCGCGAGACCCAGCACCAGGCCCGGACGCTCATAGGTGCCCCGGTGGTGGACCGAATAGATGCAGAAGGCCCGGCGTCGCCCATGGAGAACGGCGCCGCTTCGCTCTACAAACGGGAACCCGGGCCGCCACATAAGCGATCCATATCCGAACACCCAGCGATCACCGCCGTTCACCACGCCCAGTCCCTCGCCTGCCCGGAGCCGCCCATCCCATGACCCATAACGCCGCGACGCCGTCCCGCAAGCCCAGCCGTCTCGGCCTGCTGGCGCCTTTCGCCCTGCTGGGAGTCGCGGCGATCGCCTGGAGCCTCGGCTGGCTGTACCTGCGCGGCCAGGCCGAACAACGGATGGACGCCACGGCCGCTGCCCTGAAGGCCCATGGCTACGACCTGTCCTGGAAGACCCGCAGCATCAGCGGCTATCCGTTCCGCATGAACGTCAACCTGACCGACGCGCGGGTCGCCGAACCCTCCGGCTGGGCCGTGCGCGCGCCCGCTCTGAACGGCGAGGCCATGGCCTATGCCCTGGGCCACTGGGTGGTGCTGGCCCCCCAGGGCGTGGTTCTGACCCGTCCGGTCGGCGGCGACGTGCGCATCACCGGTCAGGCCCTGCGCGCCAGCCTGGCGGGATTGGACAAGTCTCCCCCGCGCGTCTCGATCGAGGGGGCCAAGCTGTCGTTCCTGCCCGCGCCCGGCGCCGCGCCCTTCCCGCTGGTTTCGACCGAGAGCCTGCAGCTGCATCTGCGCCCGGGCCCCGACGACCAGGCGGGCATCCTGTTCAAGGCCGAGGGCGCACGCGCCGCCTTTACCGGCCTTTTGGGCCGCATCGCCCAGGACCAGACCGCCTCCATGCAACTGGACCTTCGCCTGTCGAAGATCTCGGCCCTGCGCGGGACCAGCTGGGCCGACGCCGCCCGCGACTGGTCGGCGGTCGGCGGCGCGATCTCGGTGCAGGAAGGCAAGCTGGCGGCCGGGGAGGCCCTGCTCGACGCCAAGTCCGGAGCCCTGACGATCGGCGACGACGGCCGGCTACGCGGCGCCCTGGAGGTCACGGTTCGCGAAGTCACGCCGCCAGGCGGCGCCCTGTCCAGCCCGCAATCGGCGGCGGCGGCGATCAAGGCGGCTGTCACCGGCGATCCGACCCTCAGCGCCACCCTGGTCTTCGAGAACGGCCGCACGCGACTGGGTCCGTTCGACAGCGGGCCTTCGCCGCGCATCTACTGACCCGCGACCGAGCGGACCGACACGCAATTTTCTTCCCGTGAGCGCGCGCTATTGCACGATCAGCGGCAAAGTCTATGGTCCGGCGTCGATTTTGGGGATGATTTGATGGGGAGCGACGTGGGCGACAAGCCGCCTTCGCTGGAAGAGGTTCGATGGCGCATCGACGCGATCGACAGTGAACTCCTCAGGCTGATCGACGAGCGCGCCGGACTGGCGCGCGCGGTGGCGGCCGCCAAGCAGGCCGCGGGCGACACCGGCTTTGGCCTGCGCCCTCCACGCGAGACGGCCATTGTCCGAAAGCTGCTGGCCGCGCCCCGCAGCGCCGCCAGCGACGCCCTGCTGATCCGGATCTGGCGCGAACTGATGGCCGACAGCCTGTCGCGCCAGGGGCCCTATCATTTGACGGTCTGGGGCGGCCGCGACGCCGCCCGCGCCGTCGAACTGGCTCGCCTGCGCTTCGGCTCGGCCCCGCCCATGCGCCTTGTCGAAACAGAGAAGGACGCCCTGGCCGGGGCGCGAGAGCCTTGGGGGGTCGGCGTCCTGGCCCTGACCAGCGACAGCGCCTGGTGGGGCCGCCTGCTGGCTGAGCCCAAACTCAAGGTCTTCGCCGCCCTGCCCTGCCTGACGCGCTGGGGCCCGCAGGCCGCCTTCGCCGTCGCCGAGGTCGAGGTCGAGCCCACCGGTGGCGACCTGACCTTCTGGGTGACCGACTCGGTCAAGACCGCCCCGGCGATCGTCGAGGCGCTCAGCCTCGACGGAGTCGCCGCCGAACTGCTGGTCCAGGCCGGCGGCTTGAAGCTGTTCGTGCTGTCCGGGTTCTTCCAGCCGGGCGACGAGCGGCTGGCCCGCGCGCCCGGCAAGCTGAGCGGCGTGATCGGGGCCGCGCCCGAACCCTTCGACCTTTAGACGGCGGCCGTGTAAGAACACGAACCTTCCCGGCCCGAGTATTTTCGATGACCGCTTCCACTGCTGATCGCTTCGCCGCGTCCCGTCCCATGCCCAAGGCGGGCGTCCTCGACATCGCCGCCTATGTCGGCGGCAAGTCGAGCATCGAGGGCGTCGCCCATCCGGTGAAGCTGTCCAGCAACGAGAACGTTCTGGGCTGCAGCGAGGCGGCCAAGGACGCCTATCGCGCCGCCGTCGACCGCCTGCACCTCTATCCGGACGGCAAGGCCAGCGGCCTGCGCGCCGCCGTGGCCGCCCACTATGGTTTGGAGTCCGAGCGCCTGACCTTCGGTGACGGCAGCGACGAGATCTTCGCCCTGCTGTGCCAGGTCTATCTCGAGCCAGGGGACAATATCGTTCAGGGCGAACACGGTTTCGCCGCCTATGCCATCGGGGCCCGCGCCTGTCAGGGCGAGGTCCGCATGGCCAAGGAACCCGGCCTGCGCATCAACGCCGACGAGGTGCTCAAATGCGTCGATGAGCGCACCCGCATCGTCTTCATCGCCAATCCCGCCAACCCGACCGGCACCTGGCTGACCGGCGAGGAGAT
>NZ_PEGG01000304.1 GCF_002737765.1 Caulobacter sp. B11
CACCGTGGGTTCGAATCCCACCCTCTCCGCCACCCTTAAAATCAAGATGCTGAAAAGATAGGCCTTTTTGGCCACACATCCTTTCGGCGCAAACTCGCGTCCCTACTTTTCACCGCGATGAGCGCGATGACGCAGGACGATTGAGGACGAGCGCCTGTCGTCCGCCCAGGCAGGACTGGTCTCACTCCATCTGCCTTGGACGCCTCACCAAGACGGCGACGGCTTGGTCTCGTGCAGAGGTCTCGGCGCGCGAGCGCGGCGCCGATCGGGTCATCACCGACTTTGTGAATTCGCCTGAAAGTCTGGCGTTGGCGGCGCACTTCCCGGAGATCGCCAAGGCGCGTGTCCGCCGACCGGTCCTCGATCTGGCGCGCGCCATGGTCGACGAGGCCGAGCAATCGGCGCCGTGCAGGCTGACGGCAGATCAGGCCTGATCAGCGTTCGGACGCCGGCCTGGTCCACGCCGGACTTCGCGCTCCAGCGCAACGGCGTTGATCAGCACGCCGTCCCTATCGAGGATCGGAAAGACCTCGACTTCGCAACGATAAGGCTCGCCCGACTTGCGATAGTTGATCAAGGCGACCTTCATCCGCTTCCCTTGGCGCAGCGCGCGCCCCAGTGTCCGGCGCGTGGCGAGGCTGGTCTTCTCGCCTTGAAGCAGACGGGGCGTCCGCCCCACCAGCTCCGCGCGCGAATACCCCGTCATCCGCTCGAAAGCGCCATTGACGTACAGAATGGTCGGACCTGGGTGGGAAAGCTCGCCATCCGTGACAACCACCGCCGTCTCCGAGTCTGTCGTCAGGACGGCGATTAAGTCTTCCAGGCCCATACTCACGCCATCCCACTCGCCACATTACCAAAGCGCGACCGTGACATAGACGGGATCGGACAGATTGTAATTCTCTATTTGCCCACCGTGTCCAATGGCCGCGCACCCTCGATGGATACTCAATTTGGGGAAGCCTCAGGCGTGTTAGACTATGGTGCGAATTCAGAATTAGCGCCTCGTTAGGATTTTGCGGCAAGTTTCACGCAACGTTGTTATCAGAGCGAAAAGCCTCCCATGCTGTTCTCCAAGCCGGCCAAGATCAAACACGCCGCCGCCGTCGCCGAGGTTCGCGAATTGAAGGCCCAGGTGGCGGCCATGGATCGGTCCCAGGCGGTGATCGAGTTCAAGCTCGACGGAACCATCCTGCGGGCCAATGCAAACTTCCTGAACGCCCTGGGCTATCGGGCGGAAGACGTCGTGGGCGAGCATCACAGGATGTTCGTCCCGCCGATCGAGGCGGCGAGCGCCGAGTACCGCGCCTTCTGGGATGAACTCAACAGCGGTCAGTTCATCGCGCGCAAGTTCCTGCGTATCGCCAAGGGCGGCGCCGAGTGCTGGATCCAAGCGTCCTACAATCCCGTGCTCGACGAGAACGGCAAGCCCTACAAGGTCATCAAGTTCGCCACCGACGTCACGGCCATTGAGAACGAACGCATGCGGTCCGAGAGCGAGCGACAGCGCTCAGCCGAGGAGCAAGAGGAGGTCGTCGCCAACCTTGCCGAAAGCCTCAAGCGCATGGCCCAAGGTGACCTGACCGCGCGGATCACCGCGCAGTTCCTCGGTCGCTATGCGCAGATCAAGGACGACTTCAACGCCGCGATCGACAGCCTGCGCGAGGCGATGAGCGGCATTACCGGGACAACCGGCGGCTTGCGCGCCGGCGCCGACGAAATCTCGACCGCTTCCGATGACCTGTCGCGGCGCACCGAGCAGCAGGCCGCCAGCCTGGAGCAGACGGCGGCGGCCCTGGACGAGATCACGGCTACGGTCAGGCGGAGCGCGGAGGGCGCCAAGCAAGCCTCGGTCGCGGCCTCGGGCGCGCGAAGCGACGCGGCCCGCTCGGGCGAAGTCATGCGCGACGCCGTCGCGGCCATGGGCGAGATCGAACAGAGTTCGGGCCAGATCACCCAGATCATCGGCGTGATCGACGAAATCGCCTTCCAGACCAATCTGTTGGCCCTGAACGCCGGGGTCGAAGCCGCTCGCGCCGGAGAGGCCGGTCGGGGCTTTGCGGTGGTGGCTCAAGAGGTCAGGGCCTTGCCCAGCGTTTCGGCTGAAGCGGCGAAGGAGATCAAGACCCTGATCGCCAGCAGCACGGCCCAAGTGGAACGGGGGGTGAAGCTGGTTGGCGACACCGGTCAGGCGCTGACCGGCATCGTCGGCAAGATCGCCGAAATCGACGTCTTGATCTCCGAGATCGCCACCTCGTCTCAAGAGCAAGCCACCGGCCTCAATGAGGTCAATACCGCCGTCAACCAGATGGATCAGGTCACCCAGCAGAACGCCGCCATGGTCGAGGAAGCCACCGCCGCGGCCGCCAATCTCAAGACGGAAGCCGCCGAACTGGCCTCGCTGGTCTCGCGCTTTCCAGACCGGCGCGCCTACCGCGCGGTTGGAGCGCGCCCAGCCTGGCCGCCATGCCCCGGCGGCCAACCCCGTGGCGCGAGCCCAGGCCAAGATCGCCGCTTTCGCGCGTCCCGGCGGCGCGGCTCAGGCGGCGGCTCAGTCCTGGGAAGAGTTCTGACCTCGCGCGGGCTGCGCCAGCCTTCAAGGTAAGGCGCCTTTCGGCGCGGGTTCGATCGGACGGGCGCTTGGCCTGGCGGGAGGATGACCGCATGGTGACCGGATGCTCTATCTCCCTGATCAAGGGCCCTGGTCTCCGGGGCGATCATCGCCGCGGTGTCCGAGATCGCCAAGCGCTACCCCGGCTTCGGAGCTCTGGTGGCTTCGCTGCCGCTCGTGTCTGTGCTGGGCATGATCTGGCTGTGGCGCGACACCCAGGACCCGGTCCGGATCGCCGCCCATGCCGGGGCGACATTCTGGTTCGTGCTGCCGTCCCTGCCGATGTTTCTGCTGATCCCGGCGCTGCTGCGCCACGGGACGCCGTTCTGGCTGGCCCTGGCCCTGGGCTGCGCCCTGACCATCGCGCTCTATCTGGCCATGACCTGGATCGGGCCGCGCTTTGGGCTGCGGCTCTAAACAGCCCCGCCCGCCCACCCACCGATCGCAAAAAAGGACGCCGGCGAACCGGCGTCCTTTTCCGTTTCAGGCCACCCGCGAGGCGGGCGCCGGATTAGAACTTGTAGCTGGCGCCCAGGTAGAACTGGCGGCCGAAGTGGACATATTCTTCAGAGCTCTGACGATTGGAGTCGTCCCACTTGCTGTCGAACTCGTCGGTCAGGAAGGTGAACGGCTTTTGCAGGCTGATCTCGTAGCCCTTCAGCGTGCCGCCGGGGGTGTTGAGGGCCTGGGTCACGTAGAACACCGTCGACGGCGTGTTGCCGTTGGTCAGCAGGGTGTTGGGCAGGCCCGTGTCAGACCACAGCACCGTCGATTGCCGCGACTGGATATAGGAGGTGGGGCCCGCGGCTGGACCCTGATGAGTTCAGGCCCCTTCGCCCATGCCGACGCCTATGTGGCGTCGGCGGCCGGCCCAGGATTTGAACTTCTGGACCAGGCGCATTGCTCTGCTCCCCTCTGCGCCATGAAGGCGCAGCGCCCGTCGAGGGAACCCTGCAGTTGTCTCAGCGACTCGCCTGACCGGGGGGCGACGCCATCCTGAACATGAAAAAGGCCGCCGGCTTGCGCCGGCGGCCTTCGTCGTTCCAGCGTTGCTTCGACTACATCTTATACCGGACGCCGAACATGATCGTCCGGCCGAAGTGGTTGTATTCGTAGTTGCGGTCAGCCTCGAGGTCGGTGAAGCGGTCGCGATACTCGTCGGTCAGATTAACGCCCTCGAGCGAGAATTCGAGGTTGTCGTTCAGGCGATAACGCATCGAGGCGTCGACATTGATCGAGCTGTTATAGCCCTCGAACACGTTGCCCGTGCCGCTGGTGGCGTCCAGGAAGCCGCTGCGATAGGCGGCCGAGGCGCGAGCGCTGAACTTGTCTGCTTCGTAGTAGAGCGTGGCGTTGAAAGCCTGCCGCGACAGGTTGAACAGGCGCTCGGTCTCGGTGCGTCTGACCAAGGTCGGGAAAGTGCCCAACGGATTGGTCGCGGCGCCCTGCACCGTATAGTCGACGTCGGAGTCGACCAGGGTCAGGTTGGCGATGCCACCGAAGTTCGACCAGAAGCCCGGCAGGAAGCTGAACGGCCCCTGCACGGCGAACTCGACGCCCTGCAGCTTGCCGCCTTCGCCGTTGACGGTCGTGTTGATCGTCCAGGGCTGGCCTTCAGGATTGGCGGCGGCCGGCGAGCTGGCCAGGATCAACGACAGCGGCAGACCGGTCGAGGCATAGCTGCCCGTGGTCGAGGCCGTGATCGGGAAGCTGGCGATGTCCTTCTGGAACACGGCGATCGAGAAGATCGACTCGCGCGCGAAGTACCATTCCACCGAAGCATCATAGGCGGTGGCGCGGAACGGGTTCAGCGCCGGGTTGCCCGAGGTGATCCGATAGTTGAAGCCGTCGACGCTGCCGCCCGGAGTCAGGTTGCCCAGGCTGGGGCGGGTCATGACCTTGGCGATCGAGCCGCGCACGATAAGATCCTCGCGCGGATAGAGCGCCAGGTTGCCGGCGGGCAACCAGTCTTCATAGGCGCGCTCGACGGTGACGTTCTGACTGTTGTTAATGCCCGTCGAAGACTGCTCGGTCTTCACGTAGCGCACACCCAGATTCAGCGCGTAGTCCAGATCCATGATCTGGCTCTTCACGTCGAACTGCAGGAAGCCGCCCGTATCCTTTTCGACCACAGAGCGCGTGTTACCCGCCTGGAGGATCAGGGGCCGGCTGTAGAGGTTGACCATGGCCGTGGCGGCCTGGAGGTTGGGCACCACCCAGTTAGTCGTGGTGCCGGCCGGAGCCTCGGCGCCCGACAGGCTGAAGGTGTTGGTCAGAGCCGCCGTGACCGGCGCGCCATACTTACCGGCCGCGCAGGTGAAGGCCGCGCAGTAGGTGGAGTCACGAGCACCTTCGGTCAGGCCGAACTCGAACTCGCGATAGACCGCGCCCGCCTTCCAGGTCAGCTCGTCGGTGATCGCCCAATCAGCGTTCAGGGCGAGGGTCTTGAACTCGTTGGTGTTGTTGGACGGCCGGTCGCGGAACTCGGCGAACTGGAAGTTCGTCGGCTCGGTGACGCTGGTGCCGAACGCCAGCACCGGCTTCTTCATGTCGGTGTAGTCGTACTTGTAGCCGGTGGCGTCACGGTCATCGAAGATGATCGTGGTTTCGTATGGAATATCGGCGTCCGACTTCGAGAAACCGGCCAGGCCCTGGATCTTGAACTGGTCGTTGAACTCGTGGGTCAGGTTGGCGCTGAACTGGTAGAAGGTGGTGTCCAGCTCGCGCTCATAGTGCTCGATACGCACCCAGGCATTGTCGAACGTGCCCTTGATCAGGTTGTTGTTGCTGTCGATCGTGTAGTCACGAACGCTGATCGAGCGCTCGTTCGACCGGAACAGGACCTCGGCCCACTTCTCGTTACGAATGGCGTTATAGCGCGAATAGAGGCCATCGACCGACAGCTTGGTGCGGTCGGTGGGCTGGTACTGGAAACTGCCGGTCAGGCCCAGCCGCTCGCGATCATGGGTCACTTCGCCATAGCGCGGAATACGGGGATGGAAGGCGAGAGCCACCTGATTGCAGGACGCGCTCGGCACATAGGCGCCACCCGAATTCTGGGTGGTGAAGCAGTTGGTCCCGCAACCGAATTGAATCGCGCCTGCGCCCAACGCACGGTGTTGTTGGTGGATTCGACCTGTTCCTGCTTGGAATAGGCCGCCGACAGAGACGCGGCCCAGATGCCGCTGGGTGCACGGTAGCCGATCAGACCCGCCAGGGCGCGGACCAAAAGACTTGCTCAGGTCATTGTACTGGCCCTGAGCGCTGAGGGCCAGG
>NZ_PEGG01000305.1 GCF_002737765.1 Caulobacter sp. B11
GGTCCCTCCCCGGTTGGCCTCACCCTAGGGGGCCAAAGCGGAGATCAGTTTGCGTTAGCCTGCCAGCACCTTCCGGCTTGCTAGCCCCGTGGCGGCGGTCTGCCTTGAGGACCGCCGCCCGTGGGAGGGGCTGGCAGAAGACGCCCGCCGGAGTCCGCTCCGGCGGGCGTCGCCGTTTCGGGAGCCGCAATTCTGGCGCGTCGCACAACGTTCATCGAACAAAGACACGAAACAACCTTGACAGGAATGTTATGCGGCATGTCACTCTGGATTGTCGATCGGCGGGCGTCGACGCCAAGCGCGCCGGACTTTCATCATCGGGGTGTCTGATGAACCAAATAGCCCAACCTTCCGAGGCGACTCGGGCGGCGCGCGACGCCGTGATCGCCGAAACCCGCAAGACCCGCTGGGGCGTGCTGTCCCTCGATCTTCGCGACCAGGACCATCTGGCCTGGCTGACCGAGCGTCTGGGCGGCGAGGCCGATCTTTCGCGATATTTCCCGGCCTCGCGGGCGATGCTCGAGGCGACCCGCATCCGGCATTTGAGCCATGGCGGGCCGGAACGGACCACATTGCTGGAGATCGCCGATCCGCCGATCGACCGCTGGCTGCCCTATGTCAACCTGACCTTCTATGGACTGACCCAGGGCAACGACAAGGTGGTGGCCCAGGGCGTGGTCACCCTGCCGGGCGATGTGACGTCGGTCGATATCAGCCTGCAGATCATCGACAACGGCACGGGCGACACGGTGGCCGACGTCAGCCTGCCGACCCAGTTCAACACCATGACCCAGATCATCAACGCCGACGCCATGGTGCGGGACCAGGAGGCGATCGACTACACGATCATCCTGACCGCCAGCATCGTGCCGGCCGGATCGAACGTCGCCGCCCCGGTGGTGGTGACCCGCGACCTGAAGGGGCCGAACCTGATCCAGAGGGTCACGGCCCTCAACCCCAATCACAACAGCCACCCCGAGCGGACCTACATCAAGGTCGCGCTCAACCGGAATGTCGGCAACCAGCCGGACGTCGACTACTGGTACAATTTCGGGACCAACGGCAAGCCGACGCCGATCGTCGGCCTGCAGGTCAACGGCTACGCCCAGCTGGTCTCGGGCGCGACCGTCTCGAACAATCCGGGCTTCAACGGCTCCTGCATCCTGCGCCGCCGCTCGGTCGGCGGGGACGGGGCTAGCCTGGCCTTCCCGCCCAGCGACATCCCCGCGCTCTGCAACGGCGACCAGGGCGTGGTCGGCTGGGACATCGGGCCCAACTGGTTCCAGAACGCCCCCTGGGACCAGAACCAGGACATCGACCTGGACTTCGTGCTGAACTTCACCGCCTCGGTCAGCGGCCTGCCTCAGCAGGCGCAGCTGCGCGTCACCAGCGTTCCAGCCGTGGTCAGCGCCAACCCGCCGGCCAATATCGGGGTCGTGGCGCCGATCCAGTTCGTCTGGGGCTGCGTGGCCGCCGGGACGCTGGTGACGCTTGCCGACGGCCGGCGCGCGCCTGTCGAGACCATCGGCGAGGGTGAACAAGTCGCCACGCCCGACGGCGGGTCGCTTGTCGTGCATCGCGTCTCGATCGGACGTGAGACGCGGCCGGTGGCGCGCATGGTGCTGGCTGATGGCCGCTCGGTGGTCCTGACCGACGAGCATCCGGTGCTGACCCCCGCCGGTGCCCGGCTGGCCGGCGAGCTGAAGGCGGGCGAGACGGTGCTGACCGCCGATGGCCCGGCCATCCTGGAAGCGGTCGAATTCGCCGCCTACGACGGGACGGTGCACAACCTGGACCTGGCGCCCGCAGGCGTGGACCCGGCCGATCTGCCGGACGACGCGGTGACCGCCTTCCTGGCGGGCGGATTCGCCGTCGGCGACAACCGCATGCAGGGCCTGGTCTCGCGCCGCATCGACGCCGAGCGCCGGGCTCGAGATCCGCTGGACGTGCTGCCGGAGCGCTGGCGGCTGGACGTGATCAACACCCGCCGCCGCGCCCAGGGCCTGCCCTGCCTGGAAGCCCGCCAGGCTGTCTGAACCGGGGGCCGGCTCCGCGCCGGCGCCACCACTATCCGTGAGTACGAGGGACGGCCATGGCCGCGACGCAACCAATCATCCAGTCGGTCCGCTGCACCGAAGGCCTGCCGCGGCCTGGCTTTGAGCTCAACTGGTCGGCCGTCGACGGCTACAGCGGCGCCTACGCGATCCGGGTCTTCGACATGGCCGGCGCGGCCGTGGCCGGAACCACCACGCCTGGCCCGGGGCTGATTGGCAGCTGGCGGGCCGACGACGGCGCCATGGTGGCCGATGGGCTCTACAACGCCAAGGTCGAGGCGGTGGACAGCGCCGTCCTCAGCCCCGCCATCGGCCTGCTGTTCGAAGCGCCGACCAATATCGTCACCCGCTTTGACGGCCAGACGGTGACGGTGAACTGGACGCCCCCGCCAGGGCGCACGCCGCTGCAGACCCTGATCTATTTCCAGGCCGGCGATTTCCCCCAGGCGATCGCCACCCAGAACCCCAGCGCGGCGATGTTCGTCCCCGATCCGGCCCAGACGCCGGTCGACGGCGACTGGTCGGTCACCCTGACCCCCACCGCCGGCATCTCCAGCGGCCCGGCCAGCGCCGCAGCCGACATCCTGCATGTGGCGCCGACCCTCAGCATCATCGACATCGACACCACCGACTACGCCTCGTCGCAGGGGACGGTCTGGGCGCTCGCCGACGGACTTCCGACGGCCGCCTCGTTCGTGACCACCCTTTGGCAGGACGGACAGCCGGTCTTCACCACCCCCCCGGTCGCCGGGACGCCGACGAGCAACAGCGGCCTCAACCTCTTCAAGTTCGCCTTCGATTTCGGCCGGCCGGGCACGCCCTACAAGACGGGGATCGACTATCGCGCCACGGTGGCCCAGGCAGTCCAGGGACCGGGCGGGGTGTC
>NZ_PEGG01000306.1 GCF_002737765.1 Caulobacter sp. B11
GTCCGACAGGTAGTCGGTCATGTAGGCGTTGGGGTGGAAGGGCTTCTGGCCATTGTACTGCACGCTGTAGGGCAGGTTGGCCCACAGGAACTTGTCGATCGGGTCGAAGTCCTGGCGTGAATTGACCACGCCCGGATCCTTGGCCGGCAGGAACATCGAGGCGCCGGTGATGAAGCCCAGGCTCTCGTCGAAGCCCTGCTGTTCGGGGCGCGTGCCCGGCGCGCCGCCCAGGTGCCACTTGCCCAGGTGCACCGTGTGATAGCCGCGGGTCTTGAGCACCTCGGCGACGGTGATCTCGGAGGCCGGAACGGCCTCCTGGTCCATCGGCGGCACGTCCTTGACCTTGTCGCGGGCGAAGTGCGGCGGGTGCAGGGCCCCGGGCGAGCGGAAGCTGCCGACCAGTCGCGAGAAGCCCACCGGAGTCGGGGTGAACTCGAAGCCGAAGCGGGTGGGATAGCGGCCGGTCATGATCGCCGCCCGCGACGGCGCGCAGGTGGCGTTGCCGGCATAGCCGTTGGTCAGGTCCACGCCGCCCTGGGCGATGGAGTCGATATTGGGCGTCGGCACAGCGCCGCCGGCGATGCCGCCGCCGTTCAGGCTGACGTCATTGAAGCCCAGGTCATCGGCCAGGATGAAGACGATGTTGGGCGGGCGATCGGCGACCGGCTCCTCGGCCGCAGTCGGGCCTGGCCGCCAGTCGACCGCCCGGTTGTCGGCCACGCGCGGCGCCGTCCAGGCGCCGATGTGCAGGAAGATGAACTCGCGCGACAGATAGGCGCCGACCGCCAGGGCGACCAGCACCGTCAGGGCCACGCCCAACCATTTCAGAACCCGCATTCCGGCCTCCCTCGCCAGCGGGGCTTCTCGCCCGCCATTGACCTTCGACTATATAGTGACATTGATAGTGCCGATAGATGTCAAGTTGCCTCGCCGCACCCGTCGTGTCGAGGCGGGAGGCCCGCCATGGTTCGTTTTCCCGCGCTCGTGCTGCTGCTGATGGCCCTGATCAATCTGGGACGGGGCGCGATTCACGCCTTCGCGCCGGACGGCGGGGCCGGGTCGATCGCCGGGCTCGACCTGACCCACGACCGGCAGACCATCCTGTCGCTGTTCGCCGTCCTGGGCCTGGGCCAGATGGTGAAGGGCGCGGCCCAGCTCTACATCGTGGCGCGGCGCCGCGATCTGGTCGGCCTGTTCATCGCCATCCAGGTCGCCGACACCGCCTTTGCGGTGATCAATCTCTATCTCTGGCGACCCTTGCCGGTCAGCGTCCCGGGGCAGCCGTTCAACCTGCTGCTGCTGGCCCTGCAACTCGCCGCCCTGGGAATCGTGATCAGGCGTCGCGGGCTTGAGGCCCTGCTGGTCGAGCCGCCAGCGAAACTGGTCGAAGCGGTCCTGACCGAAGAAGGCCTCGCCGTTGAAGGCGATCATCGGCACGCCATAGTGCCCGGCCGCGCGCTGATCGACCTGGTTGACCTCGACCACGGCCGCCAGGCGCTCGGCCTCGCCGTCCGCCAGGGCCGAAAGGGCCGCGGGGTCCAGGCCGGCCCGCTCGGCGGCGCGGTCCAGGTGATCGCCCTCCGGCCAGTTATCGACCGCGCCGCTCCAGATCACGTGGCTGACCTCGCGCAGATAGGCCAGGCCGTGGCCCAGTTCGGCGGCGGCGACGCCCAGGTGGGTCAGGCGATGGATGTGCGGCTGCTCCTTCGGATAGGTGCGGGTGGCGTAGTCCATCAGCACGGGGTCGGGCATCGGCCAGCGGAACGGCAGGCCCAGGAAGGCCGCCTCGCGGTGGATGTCCTGCATGAAGTAGCTGAACCACAGGGGATCGCGGGTCTCGAAGAACTCCGGGGTCCGCACGGCCAGCGGATAGACCGGCCGGACATTGCAGACCACGTCGTGGGTCTGCTCCAGGGCCAGAAGCCGGTCGGTGATCATGTAGGAATAGGGCGAGCGGAAGGACCAGTAGAGATCATAGCGCAGGGTCATGCCGGCTCCTCATCGGTGATCGCCCGGCCGCCTTCCCGCCCCCGCTGGGCGCGAAAAACCTCGCGAGCTTGCCAAGGCTATAAAATGGCAGTTAGCATGTCACTATAAATCAGACGGGGAGCGGACTATGCGGCGGATCTCACGCGTGATGGTGGGCCTGGTGGGCCTTTTGGCGGTCCTCGGGGCCGTCCAGGTCTGGGTGGCGCCCGCGGCCTTCGCCGGCCGTCTGGGACTTTCGGCGGCCGACAGCCTGGGTCTGGCCACCCTTCGCGCCGACCTCGGCGGCTTTTTCGGTGTGGCCGGCGCGCTGGCCCTGGCGGCTGCCTTGCGAGACCGCCGATCGCTGCTGATCGCCCCACTGATCGCCCTGGCCATCGCCCTGGTCGGACGCCTCGTCACCCTGGCCATCGCCGGCTACAGCCCCAACATGCTGGCCCCGATCATCGTTGAGGCCGTGCTGCTGGCCATCCTCGCCCTGGGCCGTCGCGGCCTGGGCCACAGCTAGGCGCACGGGCATGAGCAAAGGCGAGGACAAGACCGGCAAGCGCGGGGTCGACCGCCGCTCGCTCCTGCTGGGGCCGGGGCGGGCGCCGGCGGGGCCGCGCTGCTGGTCGGCGGGGCGGCGGCGGTCAAGTCGATGACCAGCGGCCTAGTCACCCCTTCGGCCCTGCCTGACGGTCAGGCCGCCCGCGCCAGCCTGTCGTTCAAGGATTCTCGTCCCGCCGCGACCCACGGTGCGCGCGCGCCCAAGAACGCCCCCAATGTGGTGGTGATCATCCTCGACGACGTCGGCATCGCGGACCTCGGCTGCTATGGCGGCGAGCTGGAAACCCCGGCCCTGGATGGCTTGGCCGGCGGCGGCTTGCGCTATCTGAACTTCCGAACCACGGCCATGTGCTCTTGCACCCGCGCGGCCCTGCTGACGGGGCTCAATCACCACTCGGCGGGCATGGGATGGCTGGCCGACATTGATTCCGGCTATCCGGGCTATCGCGGCGACCTGACCCGCGACGCCGCCGCCCTGCCCGAGGTGCTGCGCGACGCCGGCTGGTCGACCTTCCTGGTCGGCAAGTGGCACGTCAATAGCGCCGACCATAACGGGCCGACCGGGCCGTTCCACAACTGGCCGACCCATCGCGGCTTCGACCGCGCCTATTGGTACCAGGGCCACTCCAGCGATCACTTCCATCCCGGCGCGATCTTCGACGGCACGACCCGGGTCGATGTGGCCGGCGGCGGCGACTACTACCTGTCCGACGATCTTGCCGACAAGGCCATCGGCTATCTGCGCACTCAGACCATGGCCGCGCCCGACAAGCCGTTCTTCCTGCAGCTGGCGTTCGGCGTGGCCCATTCGCCCTTGCAGGCCAAGGCCGCCGATCGTGACCACTACAAGGGTCGGTTCGACGCCGGCTGGGACGAGGTCCGGCGCGCCCGCCTGGAGCGCCAGAAGGCGCTGGGCGTCACCGCGCCCGGCGTGGACTTGCCGCCCCTGTCGTTCGGCGCCAAGCCCTGGGCCGAGCTGACCCCCGCCGAGCAGGCGGTCTATGCCCGCTACATGGAGGTCTATGCCGGGATGATCACCGGCCTGGACCGGGCGATCGGCAAGGTGGTCGCGGAACTGGACGCCCTGGGCGTGCGCGACAACACCCTGATCATGGTGTTCTCGGACAACGGAGCCTCGGCCGAGGGCACCGAAACGGGCACCCCCAATATCTTCGCCCCGGCGTTCGGACGACCCGTGCCGCTCGACCAGGCGGCCGCCCTGCACGATATCATGGGCGAGGACGGCACCTTCGCCCATTATCCGATCGGCTGGACCAACGCCTCCAACACGCCCTACCGGCTCTACAAGCAGTATGCCGCCCTCGGCGGGGTCGCTGATC
>NZ_PEGG01000307.1 GCF_002737765.1 Caulobacter sp. B11
CAAGCCGTTCCCCATGAGATTCAGCGGTCCGGGGCCGACATGCTCAAGGCGCTGGCCCCGCACGCCTCGCCGACCGTGAAGATGGCCGCGGCCAATACCTGGCTGTTCTCGCCCCTGCTGATCAAGGTCACCGCCAAGACCCCGCCGGCGCGGCCATGCTGCACACCACCATCGCCCCGACCATGCTCAAGGGCAGCCCCAAGGAGAACGTCCTGCCGCAGGACGCCACCGCCTGGATCAACTACCGCATCGCGCCCGGCGACACCTCGGCCAAGGTCATGGCCCAGGCCAAGTCGGCCGTGGGCGACCTGCCCGTCGAGCTGGCCTGGACCAAGACGCCGGACGAGCCCTCGAAGGTGTCGTCGACCACCTCTGAATCCTGGAAGACCCTCGCCGGCCTGGCCGCCGCCGAGAGCCAGGCGCCGGTGACGCCCGGCCTGGTCACCGCCGGCACCGACAGCCGCTACCTCGCCTCGGTCGCCGACGACGTCTACCGCTTCCAGCCCCTGGTGCTGAAGGTGGAGGAGACCAAGATGATCCACGGCACCGACGAGCATGTCAGCCTGGCCAATGTCGAACGCATGGTGCGGTTCTATCAGCGCCTGATCGAGACGGCGGGTTCGCGTTGACCTCATCTCCGCTCATCCCGCTCAAGCGGGAATGAGCGGAGATGAGTAGCGACGAAAACCAGAAGGCGATCTAGAACACCCCCATGCCTGATGACGCCGCCAACCCCGCCTCGTCCGCCGCCGCCAAGTTCGGCGAGGGCTTCGTGCTCGACGCCTGGTACGTGGCGGCCCTGTCGCCCGACCTGAAGCCGGGCAAGATGGAGCATCGCGAATATCTGGGCGAGCCGGTGCTGATCGGCCGCACCAAGGCCGGGGCGGTCTACGCCATTCGCGACATCTGCCCGCATCGCGCCGCCGCCCTGTCGGCCGGCAAGGTCCGCACCGAGGCCGACGGCCGCGAGACCATCGAATGCCCCTATCACGGCTGGCGGTTCGGCACAGACGGGGCCTGCGCCAAGATCCCGTCCCTGACGGCCGACGCCGACCTCGACATCAGCAAGGTGCGGGTGCGGCGCTATCCGACGGTCGAGAGCCAGGGTCTGGTGTGGATCTGGATGTCGTCGGATGCGCGCTTCCACGGCGAGCCGCCGGAAGCCCCGCCGGTGATTCCCGGCATCGTCGGCGGCAAGCCCAAGCTGGTCGACCATCTGGACTATGACATCCATATCGACCATGCGGTGCTGGGCCTGATCGACCCGGCCCACGGCCCCTATGTCCACCAGCAATGGTGGTGGCGGACCACCGCCAGCCAGCACGAGAAGAAGAAGCGCTTCGCCCCGTCCGAGGCCGGCTTCACCATGGTTCGGCACGAGCCGTCCAAGAATTCCAAGGCCTATGCCATCCTGGGCGGCGAACCCCTGACCGAGATCACCTTCCGCCTGCCGGGCCTGCGCTGGGAGCATGTGACGGTGGGCAAGAAGCAGGTGCTGGCCCTGTCGGCCATGACCCCGATCAACGCCCACAAGACCCGCATGAACCAGATCATGTGGTCGGACCATTGGGCCTTCACCGCGCTGTATCCGATCATCCGCATCGCCGCCCGGGCCTTCCTGCGCCAGGACGGCTTCATTGTCGGGGTGCAGAGCCAGGGCCTGGAAAGCAATCCGCCGCTGATGTGGGTGGGCGACGCCGACCAGCAGGCCCGCTGGTACCAGCAGCTGAAACGCGAATGGAACGCCGCCCGCCGCGAGGGTCGGCCCCTGGTCAATCCGGTCAAGGAGACCGTGCTGCGCTGGCGGACCTGAGGCGCGCGCGCCGGCCCGTCGATCCGCCTCGACCCAGGCGAGATCGACCGCTATGGCTGGGTGCATAAACAAAGGAAACGCACCATGTCCCAGCTGCCCGAAACCGGTCTGCAACTGCGTTCACTGCTCAAGGCCAGCGGCGTGCTGGAACTGTCCCTGGCCACGGAGGCGGTGACCCCGCCCGGGCCGGACGAGGTGGTGGTGCGGGTCGAGGCCTCGCCGATCAATCCCTCGGACCTGGGCCTGCTGCTCGGTCCGGCCGACATGAGCACCGCGCGGGTGTCGGGCGACGCGGCCCATCCCGTGGTCACCGCCGACGTGCCGGCCACGGCCATGCGGGCCATGACGGCGCGGCTGGACGAGTCGATGCCGGTCGGCAACGAGGGCGCGGGCGTGGTGATCGCCGCCGGAAGCTCGGATCAGGCCCAGGCCCTGCTGGGCAAGACCGTCGCTATGCTGGGCGGGGCGATGTACGCCCAATACCGCACCGTCAATGTCGGCGCCTGCCTGGTGCTGCCCGACGACGCGACGCCGGCCGACGGGGCGTCCTGCTTCGTCAATCCGCTGACCGCCCTGTCGATGGTCGAGGTCATGCGCCGCGAGGGCCACAAGGCGCTGGTTCACACCGCCGCCGCCTCGAACCTGGGCCAGATGCTCAACAAGATCTGCCTCAAGGACGGCGTGGCCCTGGTCAATATCGTCCGCAGTCCCCAGCAGGTGGCGATCCTCAAGGCGATCGGCGCGACCTATATCTGCGACTCCACCTCGCCGACCTTCATGAACGACCTGATCGAGGCCCTGGTCGCCACCGGCGCCACCCTGGCCTTCGACGCGCTGGGCGGCGGCAAGCTGGCCGGCCAGATCCTCACCGCCATGGAGATCGCCGCCAATCGCACGGCGGCCGAGTACAGCCGCTACGGCTCGACGGTGCACAAGCAGGTCTACATGTATGGCGGGCTGGACACGCGTCCGACCGAGTTCAACCGGTCGTTCGGCATGGCCTGGGGCATCGGCGGCTGGCTGCTGACCCCGTTCCTGATCAAGATCGGCGCGGCCGAGGGCCAGAAGCTGCGGGCCCGGGTCGCGGCGGAGCTGAAGACCACCTTCGCCAGCCACTACACCCAGGAAATCTCGCTGGCCGAGGCGCTGAAGCCGGAGATCATCGCGGCCTACAACCGTCGCGCCACCGGCGAGAAGTACCTGATCAATCCCGCCAAGGGGCTGTAACCAGCCCCAAAACGGCAATGAGCCTGACCGGGGGCTCCAGTCAGGCTCACCGTTTGGGAGGCCGCGCCTACGCTACGCGCGCGGCCTCCACACTGAACAAGCTACGGGCGTTTAGGCCCGATAGACGTAGGCGCTGCTGACATAGCCGACGCCGACGCCGTTCTGGCCGACCAGGATCCACTTGCCGTCGCCGGTGCGGCCCAGGGCCTGGAAGGTCTGACCCGCGCCGACCGAGCCCAGCTTGGCGCCGCGGGTCGAGGCGGCGGCGCGCAGGTTCAGGTTCGAGCGAGCGACATACTTGCCGGTCATCTTGGTCATCGGGGCCGCGTCAACGGACTGCGAGATGCGGATGCCGTTGCTGACATAGGCGCCGCCGGTGTCGTTGACGGCCCGGTCGCGCTGCATCTTGCAGCCGACATAGGAGCCGGCGCCGGCGCCGACCACGGCGCCGATGGCGGTGCCGGTGCCACGATCGTTCTTGGCCAGGTTCGAACCGGCGGCCGCGCCCAGCAGGGCGCCGATCACCGCGCCGGCTTCTTGCTTGCCGCCGGTGGCTTCGCAGCCGACGACGCCGCCGAGGCGCTGCTGAACGCGGGCCTGGGCCGAAGGCGCGACGGCGACCGAAAGGGCGGCGGCGGTCATGGCCAGGGTCATGGCGAAGGTCTTGGTCTTGGTGCTGATGGTCATGGTGGAAACTCCTAGGTCCCTGAAACTTGCGGGGCCAACGACCCCTTGAGACACACCATGACAGCGTGAAGCTGAACCGCGTCGGCGACCGCGCGGACAGAATTCGTTCATGTCGGAAAAAAGTCTGGCGCGGCCTGAACTCAAATTGCGATGCGCGATGACCCGCAACGGGGGTCGAGCTCAATGGCGACAATGAAGACATCAACGCCGTCATCAACCGCACAGGTCGCAACCGCTAGCGTCTGCGCGAACTGACCCCGACCGGGGCGAGGCTAATGCAGAGCGAGAACAATCCGGCTACGGCCTATGACGAGCGGGTCTAGGGCGCGCCCTATTCCGGCGACAGCGCGTCACCGGAATAGGGCGGTCCAGGATCAGGCCCCCAGGGCGTAGGGGCCGCTCTTGTCCAGCGCCGCCTTCCAGGCCGGGCGGGCATGCATGCGCTCGATCCAGGCGGCCATGTGCGGATAGTCGGGCAGCTTGCCCATGGCCTTGGCGACCTCGGGCACGAAGCTCATCTGGATATCGGCCCCGGTCAGGCTGTCGCCGACAAAGAACTCGCGGCCGGCCAGGCTTTGGTCGACGAAGGCCAGGTGGTTGGAAATCTCCGACTGGATGCGGGGCTGCAGCGGCGCGCCGCCCTCGCCCAGCCGGGCGACATACATGTTGAGCATCAGCGGCAGCATGGCCGAGCCCTCGGCATAGTGCAGCCACTGCTGGTAGCGGTCGAAGTCGGCGCTGGCCGCGTCCGGCGCCAGGCGGCCCTCGCCATGGCGGCGGATGACATAGTCGATGATCGCCCCGGACTCGATCACCGTCAGGTCGCCGTCGACGAGCACCGGCGACTTGCCCAGGGGATGGACGTCGGTCAGCGACGAGGGCGCCAGCCGGGTCTTGGCGTCGCGGGTGTGAAAGACCACCTCATGGGGGACGCCCAGCTCCTCCATCAGCCACAGGATGCGCTGCGAACGGGACTCGTTCAGGTGGTGTATGACAAGCATGTTTCTTCCCTTTATCGGCCGATTATGTTTGCACCGCGACATTGCTCGCAGGTGCGAAAGGCTCCATGGTGAAAGAAAACAACTGTTTGGCGCACGGGAGCAAGCGATGACCGATTACGATCGCCATGGAAGCCACCACCACTCCGATCCTTCCCGGCCTGACGGGGCTGCTGCGCGAGGCGGCCGCCGCCGCTCAGCTGT
>NZ_PEGG01000308.1 GCF_002737765.1 Caulobacter sp. B11
GGTCCTCGAGCGTCTTCTTGATGCGCTCATTGTTCAGATAGCCGGGAACCTCGTCCTTGAAGTCGTGCATCAGGTCGTGTTCGTTGCGCTCCTGGTACACGGTCGACTGATGGAAGGAGAGCTTCCAGCCGGCTTCCCACATCAGGCGCTGGGCCACGAAGCTGCGCCAGATGTCGGTCATCCGGAACGAGCAGTGGTAGGGCAGGTACAGCAGCGGGAAGGCGTCGCGCCAGAAGGTGGTGTTCTGGCTGTTGAAGGGACACCAGACGCCGCTGTCGAGCACGACCTCGGGCCCTGCATTGAACTTCAGCGGCAGGGGCAGGATGAGGCGATAGATGGCGTCGACATCGGGATTGTCGTCGGCCAGGCCCTGCTGGATCGGACAATCGGCGACGGTGTCGGCCAGGGTCGACAGGGCGGGCAGGGCGTCCTGGATCCGGTCCAGGGGCAGGCCGCGCGGCCAGATCAGCGAGTCGGCGTAGTAGCCATAGACATTGCACCAGCCCGGCTTGGCGGCGAGCTTGCCGCGAACCGTCCGCTCGCGCGGCGCCCAGAAGCCGTCGAGGGGGATGTTGTCGTCGTCGGTCTCGATGATGACCGTCGCGCCGGCCTTCATGGCCGCGAGATAGCCGACATTCTTGCGGGCATAGTGGCGCGTCGGGCAGATCTGGGCGAACCGGAACCCGGTGTCCTTCTGGCCCTGAATATCCAGATAGTGAGCGCCGTCCTGATGGAAGTCGGCGGGGCTCTTGGTGTCGCCGATCAGATGAAACTGGGCGTTGAGCTCGGGAGCACGGCGCGCGATCTCTTTCACGGCGAACGTCGGATGATTGATCGTCGTCAGGACAACCGCGTATTGGTCAGGCAAAGGGTTCTCTCCGGCAGCGAGACGGGCTGCATCGCGCGTCTGATGGGCGCCGGCAACCTAGTCCAAGCCGACATCCCGTAACAAGCGTCGCGGAACGGACTTCGACCCGCCGCCATGGGGTTGAGGCCCGCCAGCCCAAAGCCCTGGCCGGGACTTTGGGCTGGCGGGCCGTCAGACGGTCTTGGCAATTTCATCTGGCCGTGAGACTACCCTGTCCTTATCATCGCCATCGGTCGAAGCGCCTCAAAAGAGAAACCATGACTAATTCGCTCAACGACGCGCTCGACGCCGTAGAAGATACGATCAAGGGCAGCTCTATCTTGGCAAACGATAGCTATATCATTGAGAATTTTGATCCCGAATTCTATCTGGCTAGCTATCAAGACGTCTTTAATGCCGGAGTAGACCCGCAGCAGCATTTTGTTGACCATGGGTACTTGGAGCGTCGATACAAGAACGAGTATGATTTGCTGCAAGACTACGAGGCAGTAAAAAGCAGCGGGCTTTTTGATGCTCAATATTATCAAAAGCTGCACGGACCATTAGCCGATCCAATTCGGCACTATCTGATCAATTCTGGATCTCCGGATCTAAAGCCTTCTGACGATTTTGATCCGAAATTCTTCCTGCAATACTACAAGAGAACGCTGGCCGACGGCGAGAACGCCTTTGCGTTCTACTGCCGTTACCACCAAGCCGGCTGGTGCTGGCCCAACTTTACGGCCATCGACAGGACGGCGCGGGCGCTGATCGAGGCGTCGCTGTTTGACGAAGCCTATGTCAGGGCCAACATGCCGGCCGACGAAGGTCTGTCACCGGCGCAATACTTCGTCGCCGAAGGCCACCGGATGATGAACAATCCGTCGGAGGCGTTCTTCGCGCGGGCCTATCTGACCGAATATCCCGACATCGCCTCGGGCGTCGTCAATCCGCTCATGCACTACCAGCACCACGGCGCGATCGAGGGTCGAAAGGCCTATGCGCTGGGCGCCGTCAAGGTCGCCGCGGGGCGCCGGAGCCGTCGCCACGACCTTCCCACCATCGCCGTCGTCTGCCACGAAGCCAGCCGCACCGGCGCGCCCCTGGTGGGGCTGAACCTGATCCGCGAGCTGTGCGGCCGCTTCAATATCGTGGCCGTGATGCTGCGTGGCGGCGTGCTGGCCGACCTGTTTTCCGAGTTCGCGATCGCCACCGTCGTCACGGGCGACAAGGTCGGCGAGATCGAGGTGGCCAGCGCCCGGATCATTCGCGATTTCGCGCCGCAATGCGCGGTGCTGAACTCGATGGAGAGCGCCAAGTTCGCCTCGCAGTTCGCCCGGGCCGGCATGGGCATCGTGTCGCTCATCCACGAATTCGCCTACTATGTGCATCCGATCGGCACGACCGCGGCGGCGATCGCCCTGTCGGACCGGGTGATCTTTCCGGCCGAATTGGTGCGCGACTCCGCCTTGCTGGAGCTCAAGCGCCTGGGCTTCGACTCCAGCCCGACCAATACCCGCATCCGCCATCAGGGCCGGTCGATCGTGCCTCACCTGTCGCGCGAGACCGGGGAAGCGCCGGACCTGGCCAAGCTTGTCGGTCGCGGCGAAAAAGGGCGGCAAGCCGTTCGTCGTGCTCGGCGCCGGCTGGGTGCAGATGCGCAAGGGCGTCGACCTGTTCATCGAGGCGGCCAGGGTTCTCAAGCACGACCTGGGCGTCGACTGCCGGTTCCTTTGGGTGGGCGCCAACTACCAGCCGTTCGACGACATTGGCCTGTCGGTCATCTCGCCGACCAGATCGCCAAGAGCGACCTCAGCGACGTCGTGGTGATGTCGAGGAGCAGGCCACCCTGGCGCCGTTCATGGAGGCGGCCGACGCCTTCTTCATGTCGTCGCGCCTCGACCCCTTCCCGAACGTGGGTCTGGACGCGATCGCCGAGGGCGTGCCGCTACTCTGTTTCGAGGCGGGTGCGGCATTTCCGAGCTGGCCTCGACCTGGCCAAAGCACATCTCGGCCATCCCCTACGGGGATGCGCGATCGGCGGCCATCCGGCTG
>NZ_PEGG01000309.1 GCF_002737765.1 Caulobacter sp. B11
CCCTGGCACGGGCCGCCCCTAACGAAAAAGGCCCCGGTTTCCCGGGGCCCTTCAGATCTATGCGTCAGCGGCGATCTTGGCGCTGACGATCTTGCCCGGCTCGCGCGGCGGCTCGCCCTTGGGCAGGGCGTCGACGAAGTCCATGCCGTCGGTCACCTGGCCCCAGACGGTATATTGGCCGTCCAGGAAGGTCGCGTCATCCAGGCAGATGAAGAACTGGCTGTTGGCCGAGTTGGGATCGGGCGTGCGGGCCATCGAGCAGACGCCGCGCACATGCGGCTCCTTGGAGAACTCGGCCTTGATGTCCGGCTTGGCCGAACCGCCGCGACCGGTGCCGGTCGGATCGCCGCCCTGGGCCATGAAGCCCGGGATCACGCGGTGGAAGACCACGCCGTCATAGAAGCCCTCGCGGACCAGTTCTTTGAGGCGCTCGACATGGCCCGGAGCCAGATCGGGGCGCAGCTTGATGGTGACCGTGCCGGTCTCAAGCGTCAGCAGCAGGGTGTTTTCGAGGTCAGCCGACATGGTCATCCCTTGGATTATGATGTTCCGGGGCTTCTAGCCCGCTTTCGCCGGAACGGAAACCTCGACCGGCAGTTCGATGTCGCAGACCGAGAAATCAGCGCCCCTCGCCTTGCGGGTCTTGGCGACGGTACGGGCGAAGCGCGGGCTGGCGGTGTCGAGCACCCGCACCATGGGCCGCTCGGCCTGCGGGATGTCCGACAGCAGCCGTACGGTCTGCATGGCGTCCTGCGGCGCGGGCACGGGCTCGCCTGTCTTGATTGCCCGCACAGCCTCAAGTCCCGACAGCACACGGCCAAAGGCGGTGTAGCGCTTGTCCAGCGAGATATAGGGCTGGCGCATCAGGAAGAACTGGCTGTTGGCCGAATTGTTGTCGTCATCGCGGGCCATGCCGACTACGCCGGGGCAATAGGTGCCCCAGGCGGCCACCTTCTTGTCGCTGGTCACCGCGCTCCAGCTCCAGTGCTGGCTGATCACCGGCAGGGCCTTGACGAAGCCGACCTGGGTCCCGGCCGGCTCGGCCACGGCCACGAAACCGCTGGCGGCGTCGCGGCGGAAGGTGAACTCGGCCTTGAGGTTAGGCTTCTTCGTGCCGCCCTCGCCGGTGTTGTCGGGATCGCCCGTCTGGGCCATGAACCGGTCGATCACCCGGAAGAAAGTGCGGCCATTATAGACGCCCTCGCGGGTCAATTCCTGGAATCGCGCCACGTGCAAAGGCGCCGCCTCGGCGACCAGTTCGACGATCACCCGGCCCTGGGTGGTGTCGATCACCACCACGGTGTCCGGATCCGGCGTGCGCCACACGTCGGGCTTGGGCGCGGCCAAGACGGAGTGCGCGCCGGCGGTCGAGACCAGCAGGGCCAGGGCAAAGGGAATCAGAGCGTTCATTTCACCTGCACCGGAATTTCAACGTCACAGAGGGTGAAGGCCACGCCCAGTTCGGCGCGACGCTTGTCGACCAGGGCGGCGAAGGCCTTGCCGCGGGTGTCCATCACCTGGACGACCGGGCGCTGGGCGGCGGGAAGGTCGGCCAGCAGGCGTACGGTCAGCATCTTGTCCTGCGGGGCCGCGACCGGTTCGCCGGCCTTGATGGCGCGGATGACCTCCAGGCCGGTCAGGGCCCGACCGAAGGCGGTGTAGGTCTTGTCCAGCGAGGGATAGGCCTGGCGCATGAAGAAGAACTGGCTGTTGGCGCTGTCGGGCGGGGTAGCGCGGGCCATGCCCAGCACGCCGGGACAGAAGGCCCCCCAGGCCCCGACCTTGCCGTCGGCCATCATGGCGGCCAGAGCGCTGTTCTGACTCCAGACGGGCAGCGCCCCGACAAAGCCCACCTCGGTGGAACCGATCTTGCCGGCCGGCGCATAGGAAGCGCCGCGCCGGAAGGTGAACTCCGCCGTCAGGTCCGGCTTGTCCGAGCCGCCGCCGCCGGTGTTGTCGGGGTCCCCCGTCTGAGCCATGAAGCTGTCGATGACCCGGAAGAAGCTCAGCCCGTCATAGAATCCAGCCTGGGTCAGTTCGCGGATTCGGGCCACGTGGTTGGGCGCGGTCTCCGGCGACAGCTCGGCGATGATCCGCCCCTTGCTGGTTTCCACCACCAGAACGTTTTGCGGGTCCGGCGTGCGCCAGTCGGAAACCGTCTGGGCCGAGGCGGCCGAGGTCGCGACGAGCGCAAGGGCGATGGCGGTGGACGCAAGCTTCATGAAGTTCCCCGAACAGGCCGATCCAGCGGCGTAGAACGCCGGGACGCGGACGACAAGTGCATCCCGGTTGAAGCCGATGATTCCGGCGACTTTCCGGCGGTCCTCCCGCTTGAACGTGGATGGACCTATTCGACGGCCAAAAGAACGTCCGAGGGCTGGATCCGCGCCGTGACCCGGTCGCCGATCATCAGGCGCCCCGTGTCGGCCGCCTCGCGCCGGATCGTCGCGACCAGGGCGCCGCCGTCGCCGAGGGCCAGGGTGATCTCGCTGACCGTTTCGCCGTCCTGGCGATCGGTGATCACGCCCTCGAGGGCGTTGTCGCCGGCCTGAGCGTCCACCGCGCCCGCCAGGGTGACGACGCTGGACTTGACCAGGGCGATCACCGGCTTGCCGATCGCCAGGTCCAGGTCATCCAGGCTGCGGCGCGTGATCCTCGACACCAGATCAGCGCCCTCGCCCAGCGACAGCGTCACGCGCGCCGTGACCGCCTCGCGATCGATCCGGACCACCACGCCGCGCAGGGCGTTGCGGGCGCTGGTGCGCATGCCGGGGGACCAAACCAACGGGCCGGGCTCGGCCCTGGTCGATCGCTCCAGACCCGCCTCAAGTCGAGAAAGGGCGGCGGCGATCTCTCGCTCGACCTCGCGAAAGGCCCGGACCACGGCATGTCCCCGGGGAGTCACCGCCACCGCGCCGCCAGACCGACCACCCGGGCGCGCGACGACCAGCGGCGCGTCAAACAGCGTGTTGAGCGCCTGCACCCCGTCCCAGGCGCCCTTGTAACTTAGGCCCAGCCGCTGGGCGGCGGCGGTGATCGAGCCCAGCTCGGCGATCGCCTCGACCAGGGCGATCCGCTCCAGCCCGACCCGAGCCGCCGCGCCGCGCCGTACGGTCAGACTGGCGCTGAGATCGCCGTCCACGGACATCTGGAGCCTCGCACGAATGGGCCTGCCCGGCCTGGGAAAATAGCGTTATGTAGTCAAACTACATATCCAATTGGCGCCGTCGGCGCCACGTCCGATCGCGAGCCCGCCTATGCTGAATCCTCGGTCGCGCCTGGTCGCCGTCCTGCTCTGGGCCCTGTCCCTGACGGCCGGACCGGCGGTTGCGGGCGAGGCCCGGATCGCCGTCGCCGCCAATTTCACCGAACCGGCCCAGGTGCTCGCCGCGCGGTTTAGGACCAGGACCGGCCACAGGGTCACGCTGAGCTTCGGATCTTCAGGGCAACTGTACGGCCAGATCGCCAACGGCGCCCCCTTCGACGCCTTCCTGTCGGCCGACGCCGAACGTCCGCTGCGGACCGAGGCCGAAGGCCTGGCGATGGTCGGCGCGCGCTTCACATACGCCACCGGACGGCTGGTGCTGTTCAGCAGGACGCCAGGTCTGGTCGACGCCAAGGGGGCCGTGCTGGCCAAGGGCGGATTTGAAAAGCTGGCCATCGCCGATCCCAGGACCGCGCCCTATGGCCGTGCGGCCATCGAGACCCTGGCGAGCCTGAAGGTCGACGGTCGACTCCGAACCCGGCTCGTCACCGGGGCCTCGATCACCCAGGCCTATCAGTATGTCCAGACCGGGGCGGCGGAGCTGGGATTCGTGGCCCTGTCGCAGGTGGTCAACACGCCCGGCGGCTCGCGCTGGATCGTGCCGGCCGCGCGCCACGCCCCGATCGACCAGCAGGCCGTGCTGCTGAAGACCGGGGCCGACAACACCGCCGCCAAGGCCTTCCTCATCTTCCTGAAGAGCCGCGAGGCCAAGGCGATCATCCGCCGCTATGGCTATGAGGCGGGTTAGGCGGGCATGATCGAGGTCGTCTGGCTCACGGTGAAACTGGCGGGGATCACCACGATCCTGCTGCTGATCCTGGCCACGCCCCTGGCCTGGTGGCTAGCCCGGGGGGCGTCGCCCTGGAAGCCGATGGTCGGCGCGATCGTCGCCCTGCCGATCGTGCTGCCGCCGACGGTGCTGGGCTTCTACCTGCTGATCGCCCTGGGGCCCCACAGCCCGCTGATGACCCTGCTGCATCCGTTCGGTGTACGCACCCTGGCCTTCACCTTCAGCGGCCTGGTGATCGGCTCGCTGATCTATTCCCTGCCCTTCGCGGTACAGCCGCTGCGCAACGCCTTCATCGCCATGGGGGATGAGCCGCTGGAGGCCGCCGCGACCCTCGGGGCGTCGCGCTGGGAGGCGTTCCGGCGGGTCGCCCTGCCCCAGGCTCGCCCTGGCTATGCGGTCGCCGCCATCCTTTGCTTCGCCCATACGGTGGGGGAGTTCGGCGTGGTGATGATGCTGGGCGGCGGCATACCCGGCCAAACCCAGGTGCTGTCGATCGAGATCTACCGGCTGGTCGAGACCCTGGACTGGAGCAAGGCCCATTGGCTTTCCGGTGGGCTGTTGGCCTTCGCCTTCCTGGTGATGCTGAGTCTCTTGTTGCTCGAGCGCAGGGCGACCGTGGAGCGGTAATCGTCCGCCCTCGGCGGAGGCCAATCATTTCGCACCGCAACATTCCTTCCACAGCCCCCTTGCGCTTTTCAGGCTGTTTTGGCCTCCTTAGGCGACCCATCGGACCGCATTTCGCCGCCGCCTCATCGGCATCCCGGAGAAAAAGGTCTAATCTCAAGACATAAGACCAAGAACA
>NZ_PEGG01000310.1 GCF_002737765.1 Caulobacter sp. B11
GCTACATCCTGCTGGGCCTGGTGATCGAGAAGGCCTCGGGCCAGAGCTACGCGGACTATCTCAAGCGCCACATCCTCGCGCCGCTGGGCCTGTCCGACACCGGCTATGAGGTGGGCGCCGAGGTCCTGCCGATGCGCGCCCGGGGCTATGACATCCAGAAGGGCCGGGCCTTCAACGCGGACTATCTGGACATGAGCCTGCCCTATGCGGCGGGCTCGCTCTATTCGACCGTCGACGACCTGGCGACCTGGGAAGAGGCCCTGCAGGCCGGCAAGGTCATCAGCGAGGCGTCCCGCAAGGCGATGTTCACCGACGGCGGCGACGGCTACGGCCTGGGCCAGTTCGTCGGCAAGAGCCTGGGACAGACCCGCTATTGGCACTCGGGCGGCATCAACGGCTTTGTCAGCGAGCTCGACTACTTCCCGGACGCGCACCTGACCATCGCCGTGCTCACCAACCAGACCAACACCGCGCCCGACACCATCGCCGCCAAGTTCGCCGCGGCCTTTCTGGAGGCGGTGGAGCGTTAGGCGCCGTCGCGGCCGGCGCCCGATCTCCCTCGGGGCGATCATTCGGCGGCAACCGGGTGTCGCGCCGCGTCGACACGGCCGAACCCATCGCCGAGATCCTGGCCGTGTGGGGGCCGACGACTATGTCGAGCTGCGCATGGCGGGGGGCCGCGGCCTGCCGCACCCCGCGCGGCCTCTACTCGTGACGAAGCGCGTCCATTGGATTGAGCCGCGCGGCCCGACGGGCGGGGAAATAGCCGAACAGCACGCCGATCAGGGCCGAGAAGGCGAAGGCCACCATGTTGATGGTCGGGTCGAAGATGTAGGGCACCTGCAGCATGGGCGCGAGCAACAGGCTGGCGCCCAGGGCCAGGGTCAGGCCCAGAAGCCCGCCCAGGCTCGCCAGCACCACGGCCTCCACCAGAAACTGCAGCAGCACCTCGCGCCCCAGCGCGCCGATGGCCAGGCGGATGCCGATCTCGCGGGTGCGCTCGGTCACCGACACCAGCATGATGTTCATGATCCCGATGCCGCCCACCAGCAGGCTGACCGCGGCCACGGCCCCCAGGAGGCCTGTCAGCATCTGGGTCGTGCTCTGCAGGGTCTCGGAGATCTGCTGTGTGTCGAAGATGTTGAAGTCGTCGGCCTCGCTGGGCTGCAGCCGGCGGCGCTCGCGCAGCAGCGACTTGATCGAGGCCTGGACGGTGGCGGAATCGTAGGCCGGGTTCACCGAGACCATGATCGTGCTGACACTCTGGTTGCCCGTGATCCGCCGCTGCGCGGCCCTCACCGGCACGATGACCACGTCGTCCTGGTCCATGGGGCCCATGCTGGAGCCGCGCGCCGCCAGCGCGCCCACGACCTCGCACGAGAGGTCGCGCAGGCGGATGGCTTCGCCCACCGGGCTTTCGTCTCGGAACAGGTTGCGTCGAACGGTGGAGCCGATGAGGCACACCGTCTTGCCGGCCTGCTCCTCGGCCGCCGTGAAGGTGCGTCCCTCAGCCACGCTCCACGACTGCGCCTTCAGGTAGTCGTTGTTGGTCCCGTAGATCGTGGTCGACCAGTTCGCCGCGTTGCGTACCGCCAGGCCGGACGACTGGACCAGGGGCGCGACCGACACCAGGCCGGCCACCTGCTGGCGGAGCGCCTCGACATCATCGGCCTCGAAGGGCCGTGGCTGGGCGCCGCCCCCGCCACCGCGCCCGAACCCCTGGCCAGGACGGATCTGCAGGATGTTGGCGCCGAGGCTGGAAATCTGCGCCTGGACAGCGGCGGTCGTGCCGTTGCCGAGCGTCACCATGGTGACGACCGAGCCCACGCCGATGACGATGCCCAGCACGGTCAGGAACGACCGCATCAGGTGCCGACGGATCTCCCGCAGCGCCAGGGCGAAGGTGGTGATCAGGACGGAGCTCATGAGGCGGTCCGGTCCCGGGCCGGCCTGGTCTCGACCGCCTCGACCAAGCCGTCGCGGAACTTCACGGTGGTGCGGGCGAAGGCCGCCATGTCCGGCTCGTGGGTCACCATCAGGATGGTGATCCCGGACTCGTCATTGAACCGTTCGAGCAGCCGCATGATCTCGAGCGAGCGCTCGGTGTCGAGGTTGCCGGTGGGCTCGTCGGCGAGCAGCACATCGGGCTGGGTGACGATGGCCCGGGCGATCGCGACGCGCTGCTGCTGGCCCCCGGAGAGCTCGGCGGGCGTGTGGTGCGCCCAGTCCTCGAGTCCGACTGTCCGCAGCGCGTCCATCGCCACGTCCCGACGGGTCCGCTTCGGCTCGCCGCGGTAGAGCAACGGCAGCTCCACGTTCTCCAGCGCGCTGGTCCGGGCGAGCAGGTTGTAGCCCTGGAATACAAAGCCGAGATAGCGCCTGCGCAGCAGGGCCCGCTGGTCCCGGTCGAGCTGTTCCACATGGACGCCCTTGAAGACGTACTCGCCGCTGGTGGGCGTATCCAGGCAGCCCAGGATGTTCATCATGGTGGACTTGCCCGAACCCGACGGGCCCATCACCGCGACGAAGTCGCCCGTCTGGACGTCCAGGTCGATGCCCTTCAGCGCCTGAAAGGCCGCCTCGCCGCTACCGAATGTCTTGGTGACGCCGCGCAGTGAGATCAGCGGCTCGGCGCTCATGGCTCGGCCCCGGCGAGCTGACCGGTGACGACCTTCATCCCGACCTTCAGCCCCTCGCCTGCGACCTCGGTCTGGCTGCCATTGCTGTCGCCGGCCAGCACCGAAATCGCCCGCGGCTCGCCGTCGTTGCCGAGAACATAGACCGTTTGGCGGCTACCCCGCCCGATCGTCACATCGCCGCCTTGTCCCTGGGAGCGCATCATGCGCGGCACCAGCATGCTGGCCGCACCCCCTTTGCTCCGGCCGGCGGCCGCCTGGGGGGTGAACCTGAGCGCCGCGTTCGGGACCAGCAGCACATTGGCCTTTTCCGTCGCCACGATGGCCGCCGTGCCGGTCATGCCGGGGCGGAGCGCCAGGTCGGGGTTTTCGGCGGTCAGCACCGCCGTATAGGCCACCACCTGGCCCGAACCGCTGGAGCTCGCGGTCGTGGTGGAGCCCAGGTCCAGGCGCTTGACCACGGCCTTGAAGGTCCGGCCCGGATAGGCGTCGACCTGGAAGGTGGCCCTCTGGCCGTCCTTGACCTGGCCCACGTCGGCCTCGTCGACCTTCACCTCCAGCTGCATCTTCGCCAGATCCTCGGCCAAGGTGAACAGCACGGGCGCGTTGAGCGTCGCGGCCACGGTCGAGCCGGGCTCCACGTCGCGCGACAGCACCACGCCGTTCACCGGCGAGCGGATCAAAGCCTTGGAGAGCTGGGTGCGATTGGACGACAGGCTCGCCCGGGCCTGGCCGACGGCGGCCTGGGCCGCGCGCTCGTTGGCCGCGGCGCGGGCCCAGGCGGCGCGAGCGACGTCCAGCTCGGTGGCGGAGGGCGCCTTGCCGCTGGACAATCGATAGACCTCTTCCATGCGACCAAGACTCGCGCGCGCCTCGGTCAGGGTCGCCTGGGCCTGGGCGACGCTGGCCTGGGCCGAAGCCAGGCCAGCTTCGCTCTCGCGGACCGTGTCCTCTAGGCGCGAGGTGTCCAGCCGGGCCAGGATCTGGCCCTTGGTCACGCGGTCGTTGTTTTCGACATGGACCGCGCTGACGATGCCGGAGAGCTCGGAGCCGACCTCCACCTTGTTGGTGGGCGCAAGGTTGCCGGTGGCCGAGACGGTCACCCGAAGGTCGCCGCGCTCGACCGCGGCGGTGGCGTAGCGGGGCTCGACGCCCGAGCCGCGCAGCAGGAAGACGATCAGCAGGACCAACGCCACGCCGACGATCAGCGCACCGATCATCAGCGACCGGGGCCGGCGCGAACCCGGCTTCACGCCCAGGAAGCTGTCGATCTTGGCGCGCGCGCCGGGGGTCTTGTCCATGGGAATCCTCTAGGGAGCGGCGACGCTGGAGGGCTCAGGCGCGGCCTGCCAGCCGCCGCCGAGGGCCTTGTAGAGCTGGACCGCCGAGGCCGCCCTGGCGACTCGCGCCGAGGCCAGGCCGTCCTGGCGGGACAGCAGGGTGCGCTCGGATTCCAGCAGCGACTGGAAGTCGGTGCGGCCCCGAGCGGTACTGGATGCGGGCGATCTCGGCGGGCTGCGCGGGCGGCGGCCTCGGCGGCGATCAGGGCCTGTTCGCGGCGGTCGGCGGCGGACACCGAGACCAGAGCGTTCTCAACCTCCTCCAGGGCGGTGAGGACGCTGGCCGATAGGCGGCGAGGGCGACGCGCCGCACGGGCCCGCTGGGCCTCCACCGAAGCGCGAATCCCCCCCGTGGAAGAGCGGGGCGGGTGATCCCGGCGACCAGGCTGCCGACCATGTCGCCCGCGGCGTTCGACAGCGAGCCGCCCGATCCTGAGAAGGTCCCGCTAAGCTTCAGCGCCGGATAGAGCTGGGCGGTCTCGACGCCGACGCGCGCGGTCTCCGCCGCCAGGGTCTGTTCGCCAGCGCCACGTCCGGCCGGCGGCGGATCACCTCGGCGGGGATCGCGGCGGGAAAAACGGCCGGCGGCGAGAGCGCCTCGGCGGCGGGCTCGAGCAAGCCGTTCATCGCGCCCGGGGTTTCGTCCAACAGCACCGCCAACCGGTTGGTGGCGGCGGCGTAGGCCGTCTCGATCGCCGGGATGCTCGCCGCGGTCTGGGCGCGCAGCTGGCGCGCCCGCTCCAGGTCGAGCGATCCCACCAGGCCCGCCTGCAGCCTCCAGCCGGTGATCTCCACGGTCTCGTCCAGGGTGGAAAGCGTGTCGCGGGCGATGCGCAGCCTGGCTTGGGCTTCGCGGGCGTCGAGGTAGTTGAGCGCGATCTCGGAGGCGACGGTGAGTTGGACCGCCCGCAGGCTGGCCCGCGTCCCCTCGGCCGTGGCCCGGGCGGCCCGACCGAATGGCGTCCGCCGCCGAAGATGTCGGCCTCGTAGGCGGCGTCGAAGCCGATCTGGTAGCTGGCG
>NZ_PEGG01000311.1 GCF_002737765.1 Caulobacter sp. B11
CGCCTTGAACAGGTCGGGGAAAGCAGGGTCGGCGGAATTGAACTTACGCATGCCGCCTAGATGCGACTTTTTGCGGATGAGGCAAGAGGCTTGGCTGAACTGGCGGCAGAGATCCTCCCCCTAGTGGGGGAGGATCTGCGAACCCGCCTCCTATCGCAGCGTCGGGCTATCCAGGTTCAACGCCGCCGCCGGGATCACCTCGACGTTCGGATAGACGCCCTTCAGCGCCTCAAGGAACAGCTTGGCGTCGCCGGCGATGATCAGGCTGGTCTGGCTGACCGGGGTTTCGGTCTGCACCGCCCTGGCCACCTGTTCGACCGTCACGGCGTTGATGGCGGGGACATAGCGGTCCAGTTCGGCCAGGGGCACGCCCTGCAGGGTGAAGCCGCCCAGGACGGCGCCGACGCCGGCGCTGGTCTCGACCTGACGGGCGAAGGCCCCGGTCAGGAAGGCCTTGCGGCGTTCGAGGTCGCCGGCCGTCACGGGCTCGCGGCCGATGCGGTCGATCTCGGCGACGAACAGCTTGGCCACCTCGACGGCCGACTCGTTCTTGGTCTGGGCCGAGGCGGTCAGCAGGCCCTCGTCATGGCGCGAGGCGATGGCGCTGTAGGCGCCGTAGCTGAGGCCGCGCTTGGCTCGCACCTCCTGGAACAGCCGCCCGTTCGAGCCGCCGCCGAGGATCGCATTGCCCAACGACAGTGGATAATAGGCCGGGTCGGCGCGGGGCACGGCGCGCTGGGCCGCAACGACCGAGGCCTGGCCGGAGCCTGGCAGGTCGATGACCACCACCCGTGGCGCGGGCGCCGGGCCTGACCGGTCGGCCGGCAGAGCCGTCTTGGCGCCCTCGCCTTTCCAGCCGCCGAACAGCCGCTCGGCCAGGGCGAAGGCCTCGGCCTCCTTCAGGCCGCCCGAGATGATCAGGGTGGTGTTGTCGGGCCGCCACCAGGTCTGGTGATGGCGCACGAGGTCGTCGCGGGTCATGGCCTTCAGCGACGACACGCCGCCCGAGGCCGGCGCGCCATAGGGCGCCGCGCCGTAGAGCACGCGGTTGGCCGCCAGGCTCGACAGCGGTCCCGGTTGCTTGAGGGCCACGGCCAGGCCGTCCAGCGACTGTTTCCGCCGCCGCTCCAGCTCCTCGGCCGCAAAGGCCGGGTGCAGGGCCACGTCGGCCAGGATCGCGCCGGCGGCGTCGAGATTGCCGGCCGGCGCCGAGACGAACAGCGAAGCGCCGTCAGGCCCCGCCCCGCCGCCGATCGCGGCGCCCAAGGCCTCGATGCCGCTGGCGATCTGGGGCGCCGAGCGGGTGGTGGTGCCCTGGGTCAGCAGGCCGGCGGTCATGTCGGCGACGCCCGCCCGGTTGGCGGGATCGACCGAGGCCCCGCCCGCGACCACCAGGGTCAGGGTCGCGATCGGCACGTCGCTGGAGCGGGCGGCGATGACCTTGAGGCCATTGGCCAGCGTCTTCTGGGCGATCACCGGCGGGGCCACCGGGCGGGCGGCGGCCGGAGCCGGTGGGGCCTGGCGCTCGCCCTCGGGGGCCAGCTCGTTGGGCGGCAGGCGCGCCGGCTCGACGCTGGCGAATTTCGGCATCGGGACCGGATTGGCCCAGGCGTCGGCCTCGCCCGCCGGACGTTGCGACTCGTCCAGATAGCGGATCGCCACCTTGGCGCTGTCAGGGAAGTATTTCCGCGCCACCCGCTGGACATCGGCGACGGTCACGGCCTGGATCGCGGCGGTGAAGCGGTCGGGGAAGGTCGGGTCGCCGGTCGAGGTCAGGGCGCGGCCCAGCAGGAAGGCCTTGCCGTTGGCGGTCTCGCGCGAGCGCAAGTCGTCGGCGATCAGCTCGTTGCGGGCCTCGGCCAGCTCGGCGACGGTGATCGGCTCGTCGCGCAGGCGCGCCATCTCGACGGCCAGGGCCGCTTCGGCGTCCTCGATCTTCTTGCCGCTGGCCAGGACCAGGAAAGGCCCCACCGAACCGGCCTCCTCCTGGGCGCCGCCGATGGTGGCGGCCTGGCTGGCCAGCTGCTTGTCATAGACCAGCGCCTTGTAGAGCCGCGACGACTCGCCAGTCGCCATCACGGTGTCCAGAACCGTCAGGGCGGCGCTGTCGGGATGGTCCAGCTTGGGAATGCGATAGGTCCAGGTAATGGCCGGCAGCGGCACGTTCGGCGCATAGGCCGTGACCGTGCGCGGTTTGGTGGTCGGCGGATCGATCACCACCTTGCGCACCGGCCCCGGATGGACCCGCTTGGGAATGGCCGCGAAATACTGGTCGACCCATTTGTCCAACTGCGCCTGATCGAAATTGCCGGCCACGATCAGGGTGGCGGTGTCGGGGCCATAGAAGGCCTCGTGAAAGGCGCGGGCGTCCTCGATGGTGGCGCTGTTCAGCTGCTCGATGCTGCCGATGCCGGGCCGGCGATAGGGATGGTTGTCGAAGGCGTTGTCGGCGAGCACGAAACGCTGCAGGCGGCCATAGGGCGTGGACAGCACGCGCTGGCGCAGCTCTTCCTTGACGATCTCCCGCTCGGCCTTGAACACCGCCTCGTCGACCACTGGCCGGGCCATGCGCTCGGCATGGGTCCACAGCATGGTCTCCAGATACTGGGCGGGCACCAGCTCGTAATAGTTGGTGAAGTCCTGGCCGGTGGAGGCGTTGCGGTTGCCGCCGATGTCCTCGGTCAGCTTGTTCATGGTGCCCAGCGGCATGTTGCGCGTCTTGCGCGACAGGATGTGCTCGAACAGGTGGGCGAAGCCCGAGCGGCCTTCGGGATCGTCCTTGGAGCCGACATTGTACCAGACCTGCACCGTCACATTGGCGGTGGCCGCGTCGGGGATGGCATAGACCTTTAGCCCATTGGCCAGGGTGCGGCTGGTATAGTTCAGGGGCGCGACGGCCAGCTTGGCCGAGGCCGCCGGCACGGCTTTGGCCGGCTGGGCGATGGCCGGTACGGCGGTCAGGTCAGCAGGGTCAGCAGCGACGCGGTGGCGGCGAGAGCACGGATCATGGATGGCTTCCCCTCAGCGAAAACGGAAACAGGCGAGCCCCCTCGCCCCGGATTTGACCGACAACAGGCCCGGCGCTCTGGCCCTTACGCAAGTGTCTAAAAGTTCATGATCGGGACGCCGCCGCCCCGCCGCCCCAGCGCATGGCCAGCAGATAGACCACGCTCGCGATCAGGGCGCCGACGAACCAGGCATAGGCGTAAAGCCCCTGCCACAGCGCGCCGACCTCGGCGAAGGCGCTGGGGCGCGGCGGCGTGCAGGAAGCCGGCAGGTTGGGCGCGACGCCCAGGATGAAGGCCGCCAACGCCGCCAGATTCCAGCCGCGCGTATAGGTGTAGATTCCTGGCGGTCATAGAGCGCCTCCAGCGACAGCCTCGTCCGACGCAGCAGCCAGTAGTCAGCGATCATGATGCCGGCCACCGGTCCCAGAAGGGCGCCATAGCCGGTCAGCCAGACGAAGATGTAGCCCTGGGTGCTCTCCAACAGCTTCCACGGCATGATCAGCGCCCCGATCGCGGCGGTGATGTAGCCGCCCGTGCGGTAGGAAATCCGCTTGGGCCACAGGGACGAGAAGTCATAGGCCGGCCCGACCAGATTGGCGGGCGATGTTGCAGGACACCGTGTCGAGGCTGATGATCAGCAGGCCGTCAGCACCGCAACGCCGCCGATGTCGCCGGCCAGGGCCACCGGGTCCCAGATCGCCTTGCCGAAGATCAGCACCGTGGCCGATCGTGACCACGCTCATCGTCGCCATCAGGGCCATGGGCGCGGGCAAGCCCAGGGCCTGACCGACGAT
>NZ_PEGG01000312.1 GCF_002737765.1 Caulobacter sp. B11
AGCACGCGCGGTTTACGATGAAGGCGGGGAAGTCTTCGGCGTTGGAGGTGATCTTGCCCAGCGAGCGGGCGAAGCTGACGGCGGTCTCATAGGTCGGCACGTCGGTGGCGATGCCGCGAATGATCTCGACCAGCTTCATCAGCGGGACGGGGTTCATGAAGTGCAGGCCGATGAACCGCTCGGGACGGTCTGTGGCGCTGGCCAGCCGCGTGATCGAGATCGACGAGGTGTTGGACGCCAGAAGGGTGGTGTCCTTCAGGTGCGGCTGCAGGCTGCGGAAGATCGCCTTCTTGGTTTCTTCGTTCTCGGTGGCGGCCTCGATGGCCAGGTCGGTCTGGCCGATCTCGGCCAGGGTCACGGCGGCGGTGATGCGGGCCAGGGCGGCGGTCATCGCCGCCTCGTCGATGATCCCGCGGCCCACCTGGCGCTGCAGATTGTGGCTGATCAGCTCGAGACCGGCCGCGATCCGCTCTGGCGAGACGTCGTGCAGGCGAACGTCATAACCCGCGAGGGCGCAGACATGGGCGATTCCCGACCCCATCTGGCCAGCGCCGATCACGCCGACCATCTTGATATCAGCCATTCAGACAAGCCTTCATTCGAGGCGGCGCGCGCAGACGCGCCCTGCCTCATTTCCTGGCGCCGTTTCTAGCACAGACGTCGCCTCACGCGCCAAGGCTTTGCTGCGTCGCAGCGCGAGGCAGGCCGTCTAGGCGTCCTGATCCATGCGGGCCGGGCCGCCCATGGCCGGATCGGAAATCGAATCCGCGCCGGTTTCCAGGCGGCCGGCCAGGCGACGCAGGAACGGCTTCCCGCCCTGGGGGCGGACGGCGAGGTCGTACCAGCCCCGGGTCGCCCGCAGGGACCAGCGATGTTCCGCTCCGCCCCCGGCCGCCACCTTGCCGCGCCAGGTTGGCTGGGCTTTGCCATAGGCCTCTGTGGCGACGGTCAGAAGGCGAGAGTCCGCTCCAAGGTTGCCCAGGGCCAGGATCAGAGCCGAGGCGGCCGGGTCCGTGCGCAGGGCGACGGTGGGATCCTCGCCCGGAGCGTCACCGACGAGGTGGCGATGAAAGCCGTTGGGGCCCAGCAGCCAGAGGTCATAGGCCCCGGCGGGCCAGGCGTCGGTCAGCGACCGGCCCGGCTCGATCGTGAAGCGGCGCGGCGCGCGGTCCAACCTTAGCCGGTCATAGACGTGAAGCACCGCCGCGGCCGCGCCGTCATTGGCTAGACTCAGGGTCAGCCGGCCCTGGTCCGCCCCCTCCTCGACCCGCAAGGCATAGGGCAGGGCCCGGGATCGCCGGGGACCGATCGCCTGCAGGGGCGCGCTGGTCTGGGCGGGGATCGGCGGGGTCGTGCGGCCGGGCAGGGCGGCGGCCCGGGCCGCCAGGCTCGCGGTGGCCGGCAGGGGGCGGCTCAGGGGCGCATGGTTGGGGGTCTTGAAGTCGAAGGCGCTGGTCAGGTCGCCGCAGACCGCCCGGCGCCAGGGCGAGATATTGGGCTCGCTCACCCCGAACCGCCGCTCCAGGAAGCGGATCACCGAGGTGTGGTCGAAGACCTGGGAATTGACCCAGCCGCCCCGGCTCCAGGGCGAGATGACATACATCGGCACCCGCGGACCCAGGCCGTAGGGACGGCCCATCAGC
>NZ_PEGG01000313.1 GCF_002737765.1 Caulobacter sp. B11
GCCGCGTGCTGGCCGACGAGATGGCCCGCGCCCTGATCGTCGATCCCGGCCAGGCGCCGCGCCCGTTCGTCGGCATCGGCTCGACCGTCGCCTATCAGGACCTCACCAGCGGCCAGGTTCGCCGCGTGCGCCTGAGCCTGCCCCGCGACGCCAGTATCGACGAGGGCCGGATCTCGGTGCTGACCCCGGTCGGCGCCGCCCTGATCGGCATGACCGCCGGCGAGATCTTCCACTGGACGGACCACGACGGTCGGGCGCGCGGCGTCCGGGTCCTCACCCTCGACGTCTAGGCCCTCTCCTATCGCGACGCCCCTCCCCCTCGAAGCCCTCCCCCTCGAAGCTGGGGCGTCGTACAACCGTCGCCATGATCGCCGCCATCCTGACCCTCGCCCCCATCGTCCTTGGCCTGCTGGCGATCTCGGCCCTGTTCTCGGCCGCCGAGACCTCGCTGACCGCCGCCAGCCGCGCCCGCATGCACCAGCTGGAGCGCGAGGGCGACCGGGCGGCGCGGCGGGTCAACCGGCTGCTGGCCGACCAGGAGACGATGATCGGGGCGGTGCTGCTGGGCAATAACCTGGTCAACATCCTGGCCTCGGCCCTGGCCACCCAGGTGCTGACGGCCCTGATCCCCGGTCCCTGGGGCGTGGCGGCCGCGACGGCGATGATGACCGTGCTGGTCCTGGTCTTCGCCGAGGTCCTGCCCAAGACCCTGGCCATCCTGAAGTCCGACGACGTGGCCCGGTTCCTGTCAGGGCCCACCCAGGTGGCGGTGCGATTGTTCGGCCCCGTGGTCTACACCGTCCAGTGGATCGTGCGGCGCACCCTGCGGCTGTTCGGAGTCAAGCTGGACATGGGGGTCGACGTGCTGGCCGCCCACGAGGAGATCCGCGGCGCGGTCGAGTACCATCACTCGGAAGGCTCGGTGGAGAGCGGCGACCGGCGGATGCTGGGCGGCGTGCTGGACCTGTCGGACATGGACGTCTCGGAGATCATGGTCCATCGCAAGTCGATCGTGCTGATCGACGCCGACCTGCCGCCGCGCGAACTGGTGACCGAGGCCCTCGAGGCCCAGCACACCCGCATCCCGCTCTATCGCGACAACGCCGACAACATCATCGGGGTGCTGCACGCCCGTGACCTGCTGCGCGCCTTGGCCGCCGCCGAGGGCGGCGTGGACTCGATCGACATCGCCGCGATCCTGCGCGAGCCGTGGTTCATTCCCGACACCACCAGCCTGAAGGACCAGTTGGCCGCCTTCCTCAAGCGCAAGAGCCACTTCGCCCTGGTCGTCGACGAATACGGCGCCCTGCAGGGCCTGGTGACCCTGGAGGACATCCTCGAGGAGATCGTCGGCGAGATCGAGGACGAGCACGACACCAGCGTCGAGGGCCTGCGCCGCCAGGCCGACGGCTCGGTGCATGTCGACGGCCATGTCCCCGTGCGCGACCTCAACCGCGCCATGGATTGGGACCTGCCCGAGGGCGAGGCGGTGACCATCGCCGGCCTGGTCATCCACGAGGCCCAGACCATTCCCGAACCGGGCCAGATCTTCATCTTCCACCACCACCGCTTCCAGGTGCTGCGGCGGCAGCGCAATCAAGTTACCGCCTTGCGGATCAGCGGCCGGTTGGAGGAAGCTCATGCGTGACAGCCGACGCTGAAAGTCCGTGCGGGAACATTTCTAAACGCCGCGCATTAGAGGCTTCACATCGGGTCCGCGGGTGGGGGACGTTTTAATTTGGCCGACGGGAACGACGTGAGAAAGGTCGACGACGCTGTTATGACCGCGCGCGTCGCCGAACTGGAAACGGCGCTGGCCGAGGAAATTCGGCGGTCCGAAGCCCTCAATCGCATCGCCGAGGCCATCGGCAGCGGCGTCGACCTGCAGCACGTGGTCCAGGCGGTCGTCGACGGCGGGGTCGAACTGACCGGCGCGGCTTTCGGCGCCTTCTTCTACAACGTGGTCGATGCGGGCGGTGAAGGCTACACGCTCTACAGCCTCTCCGGCCTGCCGCGCGAAACCTTCGCCGGTTACCCGATGCCGCGTCGCACCGCGATTTTCGCTCCGATCTTTGACGGCGAGGGCGTGGTTCGCTCGGACGACATAACCCAGGACCCCCGCTACGGCCACAACACGCCCTATCAGGGCATGCCCGAGGGCCATCTGCCGGTTCGCGCCTATCTGGCCGCGCCTGTCGTGACCCGCGGCGGCGAGGTGCTGGGCGGCCTGTTCTTCGGGCATTCCGAACCGGGACGCTTCAGCCCGCGCGCCGAGAGCCTGGTGGTCGGTCTGGCCGCCCAGGCGGCGGTGGCGATCGAGTCGATGCGCGCGGTCGACGCCGCCCTGCGTGAACTGGACCACCGGCGCAGCGCGGAGGAACGGCTGAAATTCGCCCTGGATTCAGGGCGTCTGGGCTCCTGGGAGCTCGACGTCGCGACACGGGCCTATGAGGCTTCGGACATCTGCAAGGCCAACTATGGCCGAGGAACCGAGGAGAGTTTCGGTTTCGACGACCTCGTGGCCTCGATCTATCGCGACGACCGGCCGCAGATGATCCAGGCGATCGAGGATGCGATCCACCGCGGCTCCGACTATGACATCGAATATCGGGTCCGCACGCCGAACCGGCCGACTCGCGCTGGGTGCACGCCCGCGGCGCGCGGCCCAGACCGCCGACCATGGCGGGGCGCGCCGCATGGCCGGGGTGTCCCTGGACATCACCGATCGCAAGCGGGCCGAGGAACGCCAGCGTCTGCTGCTCAATGAACTGAACCATCGGGTCAAGAAACCCCTGGTCTCGGTCCAAATCGATCGCCCGTCAGACCCTGCGCAACACCCCCGATCCGGCCGGCGTTCAAACCGCCTTTCGAGGCGCGGCTGATGCCCTGTCAAAGACCCACAACTGCTGACCGACCAGAACTGGAAGGGGCCAGCCTGCGCGAGGTGTTCGACCGCCGAGACCGAGGCCTTCGCGGCGCGCGACGGCATGAGCTTCGACTATTGCGCGCGATGTTCGCCTCAACCCGAAATCCA
>NZ_PEGG01000314.1 GCF_002737765.1 Caulobacter sp. B11
GCCTCTACTTTCTCACGAAGACAAAGGCGCCCGAGGATTATCCGGATGAAGTTCTGAAACTTCTCTGGATGCTCTGCGGACCCAAGAGCGAGGGGCAGTCGACCGATCTTGGAAAGATTCTGGATCGATTGTCGCAAGTGAAGGCCGGCCTGATTAGGGACCGGCGGTATCAATGGCTCCAGCAGCGCGCGGTCCGCTTCGACTGACGTCATCAACTAAACCGAGGTTGGCTCTAGTGCGCGAGTGTCCGGAAACTGGATTGGTCGCAACGTCTCCTCATGGCGCTCAACGGGTTATGGCGACGCCTTGGTCCTGATATCCGCGATTTCGAAGCCAGTGCATTCGATCTAGCCTCCACAGCCTAACGATTGCGCGCTTGTCGGGACGCTAGAAGGTGCGAATGAAGCGCAAACAATGGTTCGGCAGAAACCCCTGAGTGTGATCAGTTAAATAACTGCCTGTGATTGTCACCCCCCGAAATTCGTGAATAGATGCGTACTAATGGAGTCGCAGCGGGGGCGGGCGGTTGGATCGACGGGGATATGTCGTGGCGCGCAATGATCACGCGCTGTTCCCGCGACAAGTTCAAGATGAGATCGAGCGACGTGCTCGAGATGTGTTGGAACTAGTCGAGACGCAGCAGGCGGTCCGACTTCCCGCCGTCCGTTTCACTATACGAGCCCAAGCCTTAGGGCTGCAAACCCCGTCGGCCGTGATCTCGGCGGTGTTTCGCGGCGAAGAGACCCCGTCGGTCCGAATTTTGGCTGTGGCGGGAAAAGTCGCTCCTGGCCTCCTGCGCAGCGCGTTCGGCGAAAATGATCTGCTTGTCTTGATCGAGGAAGACGAGCGCGCGACGGGGGTGACTGTTCATCCTGGATTCGCGCGGTCAAGCTGTCGAATCGTTGCCAATCCAGAGCGATCAGCGCGACTGATCGAGGATCTAATCATTGATGTAACGCTGGGTAACTACTTTCGCGGACGCAAGCCCATTGCCGAAGTCGTGGATGCCGGTGGCGGCCTCCCCTCGCTCTATGCCCGCAAGGTCCGTTTCGCCCGCCGAACCGGCCTGCTCCGCGGCCCAACGACGGCACCTAAGGGCACCACCTATGTCATGCTCTCGATGCTCAGCCAGGCGGCAGACGACGATCTTGCCGCCCGCGCGGCCAGTGCATTCGAGACGTGGCAGCTCTTCGCGAGCAGTCTCACCCCCAAGATGCTGCCGTCACCAGATCAGACTCTGTTGATCGATGAGGGGAGCGGTACGTTCCCGTTCGCCCAGTTGCAGAAAATTGGCGCACAACTCTCGATGCCGACGATCAAAGCGCTGCTCAAAGCGCTAACATCGGGCACCTATGTGATGGCGGTCTTACGGTCGTCGTCATCGGTGCGAAAAACGCCCGAACTTCGAGGGCAAATTACCGGGATATTCGGTGAGAAGGCCCGCACAAACAGCCTTAAGATTTACCCATACGACAGCTACCTGCCCAACCTTCACACCCTTCAAGAGCTCAGCAAATCCGGTCACATCGTTCTGGTTCACTTTTCCCTGAATGATAATTGACCCCCAATTCGGACGCCTCGACATGGCTGAGAGCTGGTGCGGCTACATCGACATGCTGTCGACGCGTGCGATCGCGCAACGCAGTCCGCAGGATTTGCGTAGCACGCTGTCGAATTTTCACAGCGCGCTAGAAATGGCCTTTGAGAGCTTCAAGAGCGGCGAGTGCTACGCATTTAGTGATGGCGCGTTCTTCCGTTGTGAAGACCAGGAAGATTTCTTCGCCTTTTATCGCTTGGTCCGCAATGAGCTGTTCCAGCAAAAAGTTTTCTTTCGTTGCTCGTTCCTCGAGGGCACTATCGACGTGGTTGAGCGAGCTGCCGCGTCGGCGAAGTCGCTTCTGCCGTCTGGTCGCAAGCGACGGTTCTTCTCGATGACTTTTACGGATGATGCCGCGCGTGCCTATCAGCGTGAGAGTGAGTTCAAAGGGATCGGTTGCACTATAGATGTGGCCGTCAACAAGGGGCGAGCCAAGCAGCATATCGCGACCAGTTACTACCTAACCCAGGCGCACGGTTCCATTCGTCCCGTGAAGACGCTCGATGTGACGTTCAACGAAAGCGAGTTGGACAGGGCGGTCGCGGGTACTTCTCCCGCGGTCGGCGACAGAAGAGTTTTCGATAATATTGTTGATGCTTGCCAAGTCTCGCTGTCCCAGTCAGAGCGGGTAGGCGCTTGCTATTGCACGCCACTCGTCACAGCCATTCGATCTTGCGACTTGAGTAACGTCGACTATATCGACAGTGCATGGGTCAAGACCCCATACGTCTTCGAGGAGCTGATGTCCGGCCCTGTTGCGCGACAGCTTCGTCACATGCCCGGTCTGCACCTGCTTCTATTGAGTAGTTTTGACAGGCTATTCAGTCAGCAATCCCAGATTCCGCCAGCAGTTGAAAGGCAGGTAATTCTCCAACTTGCAAAATTTCCGCAATGCTTCCGACGTTTAGACGAGGTTCCAGACTTCGTAATTTCGCACAGCGCGCGTGCTCGCCTGGTCCAATTGCATGTCGAGCTGGAGAAGGAACTTGAGCGGAAGCGTCGAGCTGACGCAATCCTTCGCGAGGAGCGTAAGGCAAAGGTTGCGCTGGATGCAGAGGCAGCGATAGCGGCCCAGGGCACCACTACGACCAGCTGAAGCAATACGTTCTGAAACGATCGACGGCCCAAGCCTAGCTCTATCGAGCGTCAGGATGCTGAACGAGGCAAAGTGAATGTCCATATTCTGGAGGCGAGCCAAGTTCCGCTATTGGCGCATCATCCGCGCTTGCGAAGGGCGCGGGTGAAAACCTCGCCGCCTTCCACGAAGCCTGTGGCCAGACAAAATGTGCGTAGATCCCCGGGCGCGATCGGCGCGTGAAGCACAAGCTCGCCGCACCCCGCCGAGCGAGCGGCCTGAGAGGCTGCCTTGAGAAGCAGGCGGGCGACCCCGTTTCGACGCCGCTCTGGATCGACGAGGAGGGCGGAGATCCACCCCACCTTCAGGTCGGCCGTCAGAACCGAATGCCAATGCACCGCAATGACGCCCGACGGCGGGCCCCATTCGTCGGCGATGAGCAGGACGCCGGGTTGGTCCTGCATGGCGTTCAGGCGCGAGGACAGTTTGTCCCTGGCGATGGTCAGATTCCGCTGTTTTGAGCAGTTCGGCCTATTCCGTCCACGTCGCCATTGTCGGCGGGGCTCGAATGGACAGGCCATGGCGGCTCCTTCATGGCGGTTGCGTCTTCTGGTCGCGCGGGATTGCGGTCCTGGCCGCTCGCGCGGGAAGCCATAGAACGCCTGTCTGGCTGTTGGAAGCGAGCCAGGGTTTCTGGTTTTTGCGGCAACGCCGCGGGCTCACATTGGTTTGTGGAGGTCGTGAGCGGAGGATTGCCCGCTCAGGCGAGGTGCTTGATCAGGAAGCGCTGCGCCGAGCTGGTAGGCCCGGCTCATCGATGCTGTGGCCAAGACGAGGCGAAAACATGGGATGCGACGTCGAAGTCCAGGCCTTTGAGCTGGACGTCTGCCTGGTGCAGAGCTTCGACGGG
>NZ_PEGG01000315.1 GCF_002737765.1 Caulobacter sp. B11
GGCTGGTACGTCTCGCCGCCGCCGGTGGTCTATGACCCGACCCGCTGGATGGGTTCATGTCTATGTGGAAGCCCAGGGCGCATCCCCGCCACCGAGACCCTGAGCAAGACCCAGATCCCTGTGACGATCTGCTGGCCCATGTGTTCGATCGCCCGGTCGGGGCGCCGATGTATCTCATCCGCCGACGCCGCTTAATCGACGGGCGGCTGTGCTGGTGGAGAGCATCGTCGTTGACGCCCATATCGCGCCGGGGCTGATCGACAATTCCCTGGACGAGTCCCTGACCAGCATCCTCAAGACCGCCTACAATATCTCGGTGACCCGCAACCGGGTCGACATGCAGCCCTGCGCCCTGATCCGCGGGGAGGCCGAAGCCCTCAAGGTCAAGTCCGGCCTGCCGGGCCTCAACGTGGTGCGAACCAGCTACGACGCCCAGGGCCGGGTCGTGGAATATGATCGCGAATATTGGCGTCACGACTCCCTGAAGATCAGCGTCGATATCCGCGTGCGCTGACCCGGCGGGCGTCGTCCGGTCAGCGGCGCTCCACCGGCTGGCCATCGCAAGCCTGGCTGGCGCGTAGCGGATTGCAGACCGCCACGGCGTCCCCTGGCAGACGGGCCTGATAGCCGCCCGGCCAGCGCGGATCGGGCTGCATATAGTCGGTCGAGATGTACTGGGCGCCCGAGGCGAGGGCGGCGTCGCGACGATGGCGGTCATTGACGCGGGCTTCCGCCGTGTCGGCGTCGGCGCGGGTGCGAACAATGAAACCGGCCTTGACCGCCGCGCGGATCCGGTCGGCCTCGTTCAGGGGATCATTGAGGGTAAGGTAGGCGGCCGCCGGCGAAGCCTCATCGGTATTGACGAAGAACACGCGGCCTTCCAACGCGCGGCGTTGACCGCGATAGAGCGCGACCTTCTCAGGCGCCTCGTCCAGGGCGAACCAGACCTTGCCGCGCGCCTGGCCCAGGGTCGGCCAATGGTCGTGCAGCACCGCCTCGCGCAGCGTGGATAGTCGCCCTGTACATCGTCTGGCGTGATCAGGGCGTCGGCGGGAAAGACGCTGCGGATCTCGGCGTCCAGCGCATCGAAGGCCGCCTCGTCCATCGGCAGGGCTCCGGTTCCGCCTGGAACCGGCGAGGCGTCGGTCTTGGTATTGAACATCAGCAGGATCGGCGCGTGGTCGGGATGGGTCAGCGACCAGCGGCGGATCGTCTCCAGGCAGCCGATCAGGGTCGGGCAGGCGCTGAGCACATCCACGTCGGGCACATGCAGGACCTTGAACCCCGGCCGCGCCAGGGCCTCCGCCCGCCACGGCTCCAGCGGCTGACCGCTGATCTGAACCGAGATCGGGTGGGCGAAACGGCCTCCCTTCGGGTCGTGATAGACGTCGATCTCCAGTTGGCGCGCGCCGTCGTTCAGTTGATCCTCGAGGGGCCGGTGGGCGTAGTCCAGCCCTTTGCCGGGCTCGCCGATGGCCGCCAGAACCGCCGGGGGAATGGCGGTCTTGTAGCTGTTATGGGTGCCCACCATCATCAGGTCGTTGAGCTTGAGATTGGCGTCCATCCACGCGCGATCGCAGCCGTCGCCCGCTTGAAGCACATCCTCGGCCTTGAGGTTGCAGCTCGGCAAAGCGGGCGCGCCGCCGATCAGGGCCGCCGTCGCCGCCAGGGTCAGGAAGGTCATGGTCGCCGGCATGGTCGCAGATCTCCGATCGGGGGGGCGCCGCAGTGCATAGGGCGAGGATGCGACGGCGCAATGACCATAGACCGTCAGCCGGGCGGTCGTGGTCCTCAAGAAGGCCGCGCGGGCAGAGATGAGGGGCGCGGGGCCGAAGGGTGACATAATCACCACGGTACAGACACGTCGCGAAAATGTCGGCGCTCCTGCCTGCGCCGAACGTGACGCGGGATGGGGTGAGGCGCCGTCGCGGCGCGCTCCAGACCGGGGTCTGGCCAGTCTCCAGGCGCGGGCCGTTCGAACGCGCCGGTATCCGCCGCGTTGAATTTAGCCGCCGAGCGCCGCGCGATAAATTAGCGTCTCAAACCGGATGCAGACCCTTCCTAGACAATAATGAGCTCTGGCCCGTAGATCTGATCCCGCCGCCGGGCTCGTCTGGTCGACAGAGACTAAACACCCGGGTTTTCCAGACCAATCATTTGGCTAGTCGGCCAACCACCGGCCTTGCACCGCTCCGGGTCTCTTCGGAAAAACTGTCACACTTGCTGATTATAGGACGTCCATGACGCGGATGCTTGCGTTCGTGGCGGCTTGGAAAATCAAGGGGACTCCCGTGAAGCTGTATAAGAACCTAATCCTCGTGGGTTGTAGCGCTTTGGCGCTCGCTGGTTGCGGATCGGACGACATCGCGTCGCCGGGCACGGGTGGCAATGTCACCATCACCAACACGACGACGCCGACCACGCCGACGACTCCCGTCGACAACAGCGTCAAGGCCGCCTCGGGCTGCCCGACCATCGCCGATCCGCAAGGCCTCAAGGACGACGGCACCATCACCGGTCCGACCGGCACGTGGCGCGTCTGCACCTTGCCCGCCCGCATCAACAAGTCGATCACCCTCGCGAAGATCCCGGGCCTGCTCTATCAAATGGCTGGCCGCGTCGACGTCGGCACGGACGGCGGCTTCACCAAGACTTCAGCCGACTCGAACGTGACTTTGACCATCGAGCCCGGCGTCATCGTCTATGGCGGCACCGGCGTGTCCTGGCTGGCCGTCAACCGTGGCAACAAGATCAGCGCCGTCGGCACCGCCGCGCGCCCGATCGTCTTCACCAGCCGCGACAACGTCCTGGGCCTCAACACCGAGACCTCGCAAGGCCAGTGGGGCGGCGTCGTGCTGCTTGGTCGCGCCAAGATCACCGACTGTAACTTCGGTTCGACCGCCGCCGGCACCTGCGAGCGCTCCACCGAAGGTTCCGCTGACGCCGCCACCTTTGGCGGCGCGGACAACACCGACAACAGCGGTGCGATGTCCTATGTCCAGATTCGCTATTCGGGCTATGTCCTGGGCGCGAACAAGGAGCTTCAATCGCTGACCGCCGAGGGCGTCGGCAGCGGCACCAAGCTCGACCACATCATGAGCTATAACAGCTCTGACGATGGCGCTGAATTCTTCGGCGGCAACGTCAACCTGAAGTACTATGTCGCTGTCGGCGCTGACGATGACAGCCTCGACGCCGACACGGGCCTGACCGGAAACTTCCAGTACGGCCTGCTGATCCAGCGTGACGGCAAGGGCGACGCCCTGATGGAAATCGACAGCAATGGCAACGAAACCGACAGCCCGCGCCAGACCCTGAAGATCTCCAACTTCACGGGCATTCAGCGTCAGGTTTCCAGCGCCAACGAAGCCGAAGACCTCGCTTCGCTGTTCATCCGCGGCAATGCCGATGTCACCCTGGTGAACAGCGTGTTCAACACGCCGAACAACGAGTGTCTGCGTATGAATGGTTCGGGCGCCACTCCGGCGACCCTCACCGCTCGCTCGGTCGTCTTGACCTGTAACGCGGCCAAGTACCTCGGCAGCGGCACCTATAACGCCTCCACCACGGCCACTGCCTTCGGTTCGGGGGCGAACAACAATAACGACTCCTTCGTCTCGACCCTGACTTCGGCGTTCATCAACGGCGCCAACGAACTGGCGGCTGCCGTGTTCGATGTGACCGGCCTGGGCTCCTTCTTCAGCACGACGACCTACATCGGCGCCGTCAAGGACAGTAACGACACTTGGTGGGCGGGTTGGACCTGCAACAGCGGTGCTGCGGACTTCGGTTCGACCAGCACCGCCTGTACCTCGCTGCCGACCACCTAAGCAGCAACCAGACTCTATCGAAGGGGGCGGCCGGAATACGCGGCTGCCCCCTCTTTTGCCCAACTACTTTCCCGGGGGGATCGGATATGATCACGCGGCGGCTCACGACCTTGTTGCTGCTCTCGACGGCGCTCTCGATGCCTTCCTGGGCCATTGCGCAAACGGCTCCCGCGTCTGGCGCGCCGAGCAGCGACGCCCCGGCGGCAGCGACGCCCCAGACGCAGACGGAACCGCAAGAGCAGACAGATGTTTCCATCCCCGGGATGGTTGATCAGGTGGTTGTCACGGCCACACGCAATGGGAATATCGTCAAGACCGGATCACAAGTTGTTACCGTGCTGTCGTCGGCGGACATCGTCCGGACCGGTGAGGGCAATATAGCGGGCGCCCTTAGCC
>NZ_PEGG01000316.1 GCF_002737765.1 Caulobacter sp. B11
AGACCGGCAAGGCGCTGTGGGAAACCAAGGCCGAGCTGGGCTCGATGGCCGCCAAGGTCGACGCTTCGATCAAGGCCTATGACGAGCGCACCGGCGAACTCGACAACGCCATGCCGTTTGGTCGCGCTGTTCTGCGTCACCGGCCTCATGGCGTGATGGCCGTGCTCGGTCCGTTCAACTTCCCGGGCCATCTGCCCAACGGCCATATCGTGCCGGCGCTGCTGGCGGGCGACACCGTGGTGTTCAAGCCGTCGGAAGAGACACCCCTGGCCGGCCAGCTTCTGGTTGAGGCTTTGGAGGCTGCCGGCGTGCCGGCTGGCGTGGTCAATCTGGTCCAGGGCGGACGCGATACCGGTCAGGCCCTGATCGCCCAGGAGATCGACGGCCTGCTGTTCACCGGCTCGGCCGGGGCGGGCGCCTTTTTCCGACGCTATTTCGCGGATCGCCCCGATGTGATCCTGGCCCTTGAACTGGGCGGCAACAATCCGCTGGTGGTCTGGGACGCCGGCGATGCAGAGGCCGTGGCCGCCCTTGTGGTCCAGTCGGCCTTCATCACCACGGGCCAGCGCTGTTCTTGCGCGCGGCGGCTGATCGTCTCGGACGACGCGGCCGGCCAGGCGGTGATTGAAGCCGTCGCCGCCCTGTCGGACCGGCTGGTCGCGGGACCGTGGGATGGAGCGACGGAGCCGTTCATGGGCTCGCTGATCTCGGACCGCGCCGCGACGGCGGCCCTGGCCGGCGCGGCGGCCATGCCCGGCAAGACCGTGCGGGCGATGAGCGCGGTCGCGGGCTTGAGCCCGGCCTTCGTGTCGGCGGGCCTGGTCGACGTGACGGGCTTCGAGATTCCGGATGAGGAGCTCTTCGCCCCGCTGCTGCAGGTTCGCCGGGTGGGATCGTTCGAGGACGCCATCGCCGCAGCCAACGCCACGCGCTATGGCCTTTCGGCGGGGCTTATTTCCAATGAATCAGGACGTTGGGATCATTTCCTCAAGCGCATCCGGGCCGGCGTCGTCAACTGGAATCGCCCGACCACCGGCGCGGCCGGGACCATGCCGTTCGGCGGTCTGGGCGCCTCGGGCAATCATCGGCCCAGCGCCTATTACGCGGCCGATTATTGCGCCTATCCGGTCGCCAGTTTTGAAGCCGACAACGTCCTTGATACCCTGAGCGATATCAAGGGACTACGGGCATGATTTCACCGGCGGTCGAAGCCAATTGCGACGGTCTTGTCGGGCCTACCCATTCCTATGTCGGGCTGTCGCCGGGCAATATCGCCAGCCAGACCAATGCCGGCGAGGTCTCCAATCCGCGCGCGGCGGTGCTGGAGGGGCTGAGCAAGATGCGGCGTCTGGCCGACTGGGGCCTGCCCCAGTTCGTGCTGCCGCCGCATGAGCGGCCGGACCTGGCGCTGCTGCGGGCGATCGGCTTCTCAGGTTCCGATGCCCAGGTGCTTGAAAAGGCGTGGAAAGACGCTCCGGCCCTGGCCTCGGCGGCCTGCTCGGCCTCGCCGATGTGGGCCGCCAATGCCGCCACGGTGACCCCGAGCGCTGACACCGCAGACGGCCGGGTGCATTTCACCCCCGCCAACCTGCTGACCAACCTGCATCGCAGCCTTGAAGGCGAGCAGACCACCCGCTCCCTCCGCCGTTTGTTTCCGGACGAGGCCCGCTTCGCCGTCCACGATCCGCTGCCCGCCCATGCCCACTTCGCCGACGAGGGCGCGGCCAACCATGTTCGGCTCTGCGCCGATCACGGCGCGCCGGGCGTCAATCTGTTCGTCTGGGGCCGCGAGGCCTGGGAGCGCTGGGAGGGTCGCTTTCCGGCCCGCCAGACCCGAGAGGCTTTCGAGGCGGTCGAGCGTCTCCATGGCGCGGCGCGCGGCGTGTTCGCTCGTCAAGGCCGTGGGGCGATCAATGGCGGGGCCTTCCACAATGACGTGGTCTGTGTCGGCACCCGGGAGTGTCTTCTGTTCCACGAGAGCGCCTTCGAGGATCGCGCGGCGATGGAGGCTGATGTTCGCCGCGTCGCAGACGATCATTTCGAGCCGATCTTCGTCGAGATCAGCACTGCGGACCTGCCGCTAGAGGATCTGGTCAAGAGCTATCTGTTCAATTCCCAGCTGCTGGTCGTGCCGGGCGAGGATCGGCTGGTTCTGCTGGCTCCGGGCGAGACACGCGACAATCCCCGGGCCCATGCGGCGGCCCAAGCCCTGGCCAGCTCCAATGGTCCAATCGGTCGGGTGGAGTATGTCGATGTCCGCCAGAGCATGCGCAACGGCGGCGGCCCGGCCTGCCTGAGGCTGCGCGTGGTGTTGAGCGAAGCCGAGCTCGCGGCGACCAATCCGGCCCAACGCTTCGACTCCGCCCTGCATGACCGCCTCAACGCCTGGGCCGAACGTCATTATCGCGACAGCCTGGCCCCGGCTGATCTGGCCGATCCAGCCCTGATCACCGAGGTCCGCGCGGCCCTGGACGCCCTGACCGGCATCCTGGGTCTTGGCGGCGACTTCTATCCCTTCCAGCGGGTCTGAGCATGGACGGCTTTTCCATTCGGCCGGCGACACCGGCCGATGCGGCGGCGATCCTGGCCCTGCACCAGGCGGTGGCGGCGGTCCCCGGCGGCATCGCCCGTCGGCCGCATGAGGTGACGCCGGCCTATGTCGCGCGGGTCATGGCCGAGGCGGCCGACGGCGGACTCAATCTCGTGGCGGTCGAGGCCGGGGGCGGGGTTTGCGGCGAGATCCACGCCATGCGGATGAAGCTGGACCTGTTCGCCCACGTCCTGACCGACCTGACCGTGGCGGTGAATCCGGCCTGGCAGGGCAGGGGTGTCGGTTCGGGCCTGTTTGAGGCCCTGATCGCGGGGGCCCGCGACCTGAAGCCCGCCGTGGGGCGGATCGAGCTCTGGACCGGGGCCGGCAATCTGGGCGCTCAGAGACTGTATCAGCGGCTCGGGTTCAAGATCGAAGGGCGCATGGTCGGCCGGGGACGCCTGCCGGACGGCCGCGTGGACGATGACATCGTCATGGGCCTGCTGCTCTAGGCCCGCAGCCGTTCGAGCGCCTCAGGATATCGGCGCGACACCGGCGCCTCGACCGCGCCCAGTTCGACGGTATGGTCGCCCGAGCCTTCGGGCCGCAGGCCCGTCACCCGAGCGACATTGACCAGCCAGGAGCGGTGGGTTCTCACGAAGCCGTCGTCGCCTAGCCGGGCTTCGAGCGCGCCCAGGGATGAGCGCATCAAGGGGCGCCGCCCGTCGGCCAGCAGGAACTCCGCATAGTTGCCGGCCGAGCGCACGGCCAGGATGGTCTCGATCGGCGCGCGCACCAGCCGCGCCCCGTCGCGAATGTCGAACACCGCTGGCGCGCGCGTCGTCGCGACAGGCACGGGCGACCTGTCGCGGCCGAGGAGCCAGAAAACCGTGAAAGCCAGACCGTAGGACAGGAGGTCCTTGCGCAGTTCATAGGGAAACTCGGTGCGAAGCGGGCCGTAAGCATAGGGCTCGTGGACCCACAGGGCGTAGGCCAGGTGGCGCAGCGCCAGAAACCCCGCCACATGGAGACCCGAATAGATCAGGGCGGCGACCAGATGCACGGGCGCCGCCCGACGCCAGG
>NZ_PEGG01000317.1 GCF_002737765.1 Caulobacter sp. B11
CGCTGAAGACCCTGGGGGCCCGCGCCGTGTCGGGGCGGCGCCTGGTGGTCCTGACCGACATGCTTGAGCTGGGACCTGACACCGAGCGCTTTCACGCCGAGCTGGCGGCGCCGATCGAGGCGGCCCGGGTCGATCTGGTGTTTTGCGCGGGCGTCCACATGAAATCGCTGTGGGACCGGCTTCCGCCGACTCGGCGCGGCGGCTACGCCGAGAACGCTGCGGATCTGTCGACACAGGTCGCGGCGATCGTGCGTCCGGGGGACGTGGTGATGGTCAAGGGGTCGAACGGCTCGCGAGCGGGGACGGTCGCGGCCGCCCTGGCGGCGCTAGGCGCGGGGGACAGGTCTGATGCTGTACTGGCTCTATGAATGGCTTTCGCACGGCGGGCAGGACCATGTCCCCGTGCTCAACCTGCTGAAATATCTGACCTTCCGCACCGGGATGTCGATGCTGACGGCCTATGTCGTCGCCGTCGCCATGGGCTCGCGGTTCATCCGCTGGATGAAGAGCAAGCAGGGCAAGGGCCAGCCGATCCGCACCGACGGCATCGCCCGTCACGTGGTCGAGAAGCAGGGCACGCCGACCATGGGCGGCTTCATGATCCTGGCCGGCCTGTTCGCCGGCTCGCTGCTGTTCGGCGACCTGAAGAACGTCCATGTCTGGGTGGTCCTGACCATCACCGGCAGCTTCGGGTTCCTGGGCTTCCTCGACGACTACGCCAAGGTCACCAAGCAGACCACGGCCGGCCTCTCCAGCGTTCAAAAGCTGATCGCGCAGTTCGCCATCTCGGCCGTCGCCGCGGTGGTGCTGGTTCTGGTCGAGCGCCAGTCGGTGATGGCCTCGGGCCTTGAGACCTCGCTGGTCTTCCCGATCTTCAAGCAGCTTGTGCTGAACCTGGGCTGGTTCTATGTCGCCTTCGCCGCCTTCACGATCGCCGGCTTCTCCAACGCGGTGAATCTGACCGACGGTCTGGACGGCCTGGCCATCGTGCCGGTGATGATCGCCGCCGCGACCTTCGGCCTGATCGCCTACCTGGTCGGTAACTTCAAGTTCGCCGAATATCTTCAGCTGCACGCCGTGCCGGGCGTCGGCGAGCTGGCGGTGCTGTGCGGCGCGATCATCGGCGGCGGCATGGGCTTCCTCTGGTACAACGCCCCGCCGGCCAAGATCTTCATGGGCGACACCGGCTCCCTGGCCCTCGGCGGCGCCCTGGGCGCGATCGCGGTCTGCGCCAAGCACGAGCTGGTCCTGGGCATTGTCGGCGGCCTGTTCGTGGCCGAGGCGCTGAGCGTGATGATCCAGGTCGCTTACTTCAAGAAGACCGGCAAGCGCATCTTCCTGATGGCCCCGATCCACCACCATTTCGAGAAGCTGGGCTGGGCTGAATCCACCGTCGTGATCCGCTTCTGGATCGTGGCGATGATGCTGTCCTTCGTCGGCCTCGCCACGCTGAAACTCAGGTAGGGAGCGGCCGCCATGATCCCCGTCCGTGGTTTCGAGGGCAAGACAGTCGCCGTGTTCGGGTTGGGCCGTACGGGCCTGACCGCGGCGCGCGCCCTGCTGGCCGGCGGGGCCAAGGTGGCGCTGTGGGATGAGAAGGCCGCCAGCCGCGAGGCCGCCGCCGCCGAGGGCCTGGACGTCGTCGACCTGAGCACGGCCGACTGGAGCGCCTTCGCCGCCCTGATGCTGTCGCCGGGCGTGCCGCTGACCCATCCCAAGCCGCACTGGACCGTCGACAAGGCCCGCGAGGCCGGGGTCGAGGTGCTGGGCGATGTCGAGCTGTTCGCCCGCACGGTCAACGCCGCTCCGGACCACAAGAAGCCCAAGATCGTCGCCATCACGGGCACCAACGGCAAGTCGACCACCACCGCCCTGATCGGCCACATGTTCCGCCACGCGGGCCGCGACACCCGGGTCGGCGGCAATATCGGCCTGGGCGTTCTGGGCCTGGACGACATGCACGGCGGCGCGGTCTACGTGCTGGAGCTCTCATCCTACCAGCTGGACCTGACCAGCAGCCTCAAGGCCGACGCCACGGTGCTGCTGAACCTGTCGCCCGACCATCTGGACCGTCACGGCGGCATGGACGGCTATATCGCCGCCAAGCGCCGGATCTTCCTCAACCAGGGCAAGGGCGACACCGCGATCATCGGCGTCGACGATCCCTGGTGCCAGCAGATCTGCACCGAGATCACCGCCGCCAACCGCCGCACCATCTGGCCGATCAGCGCCGGCAAAGCCATGGGCCGGGGCGTCTACGCCCTGCAGGGCGTGCTCTATGACGCCACCGGCGAGCGGGTAACCGAGATGGCCGACCTGCTGCGGGCCAAGAGCCTGCCGGGCCGCCACAACTGGCAAAACGCCTGCGCCGCCTACGCCGCCGCCGTCGCCCTGGGCATCCCGCCGATGCAGGCCGTCGAGGGGCTGATGAGTTTCCCCGGCCTCGCCCACCGCATGGAGACGGTCGCCAAGATCGGCCGCGTGCGCTTCGTCAATGACAGCAAGGCCACCAACGCCGACGCCGCGCGCCAGGCGATGAGCAGCTATCCCAAGATCTACTGGATCGCCGGCGGCGTGGCCAAGGCCGGCGGCATCGACGACCTGGCCGACCTGTTCCCGCGCGTCGCCGGGGCCTATCTGATCGGCGAGGCGGCGGGCGAGTTTGGCAAGACCCTGGACGGCAAGGCCCCCGTGCGCCAGTGCGTCTCGATCGAGGTCGCCACCGCGGCGGCCTATGCCGACGCCCTGGACAGCGGCGAGGACGCCATCGTCCTGCTGTCGCCGGCCTGCGCGTCATTCGACCAGTTCAGCGACTTCGAGGCGCGGGGCGAGGCGTTCCGGGCGGCGGTCGAGGGGCTGGGACGGATTGGGGTGAAGGCGGGGTAGAGCATCGACCTATAAGTTCGCAGCAGCTATGGCTTGGAGCGCTTCGGGAGCCATGCTGCTAGTGGATTCTCCGGTGGGTTCGCTATCTCGATCCCAGCTGGACGTAGTCCGCGCCTTGCGCGGAAGCCTGCGAGATCATACGTCCACGCAAATGACACGGCCAACAGTTCTGCCGCAATTGAACGCAGGCACTCTGGTGTTAACAGCTGTATCTGCTCGTACTCCATCATTTCAATGAACTGGAGAATGTCGCCGTGACAAACATCGTGGCGTAACTGCACCACAAAAACGTTCTCTTTTGTCTCCAGCTTAGTATAAAAATCTTCCTCTCCCGGCCAAGCGAGGCTTTTGATCGGTACTCCGAGTTCTCGCGCCTTGCGCAAAAGGGTGTTACTCAAGTTTTGATACGGCGAGAGGGTCAGTTCTCCAGCATAATCGGGGTGTAGCTGAGCGACGGTGACTCGAAGGCTGGCTTCGATCCCATTCAATATCGATGAAACTCCTGGAATATATAGTTCTTGCTCAAGGGCTTGTTGTCCTTGGGTGAAGAACCAATGGAAGGCGGGATTCATCAAATTGCAGGCGAAGTAAGTCCTCCTCGCATGCTCGGTATGAACTTTGGCGAGGAAGGTGGCCCGCAATTCATCATCGTAGGTCATCTGCATCGCAATCCATCAAATTCGTAAGCGGGTGATCATTCACTTAGCGACATATTTTGGGGTCGACGACCCCTAGCGGGCGGCCGAAGGAGTGGCCGGTCTTTAATCAAGATTGGTATCAGCGGCTGCCAGTTTTGGCCTTATCCGCCAGCGCGGCCGCACCTCGACCCTAAAACCCTTGGTGGAATTGGAGCTCTGGCTGACGGCCTCGTCAAGGATGGCCTCGTCAAGGACGGCCTCGTCAAGGACGGCCTCTGCGGGGCCGCCGCGGCGCGGCAACGCGAGAGCGTCGTCCTTGACGAGGCCGTCAGCCAGAGCAGGCTCGCCTCCGAGGGTTGCAGGGCGCGGCCTGGCTGCTGGACCGTTCTTTCAAAGCACAACCCTATCAACCGTCATTCCCGCCCTTGTGGCGGGAACCCCTGGTTCAGTCCGCACGTGAGGTGTCAGCGAAGTGCGTGCGCACTTCGCCCCTTGCGCCCCTGCGGCGGATAGAGAGGTTCCCGCCACAAGGGCGGGAATGACGGTGGAGATGGGAGGGGCGAGGCGGCCCCTCCGCCCCCTACGGCGCGACCGTCGGCAGGAACTTCGGTTCGAACCGCTTCATCGTCGCCTGCTCATAGGCATAGCCGAGGTTCAGCAGCAGGGCCTCGCTCCAGGCGGGGCCGATGAAGCTGATGCCCACCGGCAGGCCGTGGACGTCGCCCATCGGCACGGTCAGGTGGGGATAGCCGGCCACGGCGGGCAGGGTGGTGGCCGAGCCGCCGTAATTGTCGCCGTTCAGCGGGTCGATGGTCCAGGCCGGCCGGTGGTCGGGGCGATGATCGCCACCGCGCCGGACTGTTTGAGGATCTTGTCGATACCCTCGGGGCCGGCCAGCCGCTTGGAGTCGGCCAGGGCCTTGATATAGGCCGGATCGGCATAGCCCTTGGTCTTCTCGGCCGCCTCGAAGGTCTCCTGGCCGAACCATTCGAACTCTTTCGGGGTCGCCTTGTTGAAGGCGATCAGGTCGGCCAGGGTGCGGCTCTTGACCTTGGCCGGATCGGTCGAGGCCAGATAGGCGGCCAGGTCGACCTTCAGCTCGGTATAGAGCACCACGCCCTCGGCCTTGCCGATCGGGCCCTCGTCGAAGGTCTTGACCTCGACCAGCCGCGCGCCCTGGGCGGCCAGGTCCTTCAGGGCCTGTTCGAACACCGCGTCCGTGCCCGGCGAATAGCCGGTGTAGAAGCGGGCGACGGCCAGGGTCACGCCCTTCAGCGCGTCCTTGTTGAGGCCCTTGGCATAGTCGGTCTTGTGGCTGTCGGCGGCCTTGGTGGCGCTGTCGGCGGGATCGGAGCCGGCGATGGCGGTCAGGATCTGGGCGGCGTCGGTGACCGTGCGGGTCATCGGGCCGGCGGTGTCCTGGCTGTGGCTGATCGGCACGATGTGGGTGCGCGACACCAGCCCGACCGTGGGCTTGAGGCCGACCAGGCCGTTGAGCGCGGCCGGGCAGGTGATCGAGCCGTCGGTCTCGGTGCCGATCGCCGCCCAAGCCAGGCCCGCCGCCACCGCCACGCCCGAGCCGCTGGACGAACCGCAGGCGCTGCGGTCCAGCACATAGGGATTGCGGGCCGTGCCGCCGATGGCGCTCCAGCCGCTGATCGAGTTGTTCGAGCGGATATTAGCCCATTCCGACAGGTTGGCCTTGCCCAGGATCACCGCGCCGGCGGCGCGCAGGCGCGCGGCCATTGGGGCGTCGCGACCGCTGATATTGTCCTTCAGGGCCAGCGAGCCGGCGGTGGTGGCCATCGGATCGGCCGACTCGATATTGTCCTTTAGCAGGATCGGCGCGCCGTGCAGGGGCGAGCGCACCTTGCCGGCCGCGCGTTCGGCGTCCAGGGCGCGGGCGTCGGCCAGGGCGTTGGGATTGACGGCGATGACGGCGTGCAACTGGTCATTGCGCGCCGCGATGGCCTCGACATAGGCCTGGGTCGTCGCCTCGGCGGACGGCGCGCCTTGGGCATGGGCGGCCGTGGCCGTGAGCGCGGCGAGGGCCGCGCCGAGCAGAAGAGCGGTCTTGGTCACTGAAAGGTCCCGAACTGGGCCGAACGATCCGGCGTTAGCATGGTGTCGGCCCAAACCCTCCCGCATCCTCGGTCCGTCTTGATGCGATCGCGCTCGAGTCTCGAAGTCCTAGATGAACACGGCCACGTTCTGGCGCGCAACGATCAAGGGCGCGCCGTCGGCGTTCCACAGCATCATGCCCTGGGTGGAATAGCCGTCGC